>JAYVUQ010000905.1:0-4820 GCA_043787785.1 Bryobacteraceae bacterium | reverse complement strand
TTCGCATGATCAACATCGGCTTGGTGAACGAACTGGCCATGATGTGCGACCGCATGGGCATCAATGTTTGGGAAGTGATTGATGCCGCGAAAACCAAGCCTTTCGGCTTCATGGCTTTCTATCCCGGCCCCGGTCTCGGCGGCCACTGCATCCCGGTTGACCCTTACTATCTATCGTGGAAATCGAAGCAAGCCGGCATCGAAGCCCGCTTCATTGAACTGGCCGGCTACGTCAACGGCCAGATGCCCCACTTTGTGGTGGACAAGATTCAGAACGCGCTCAATGACCATACCAAGCCCGTGAAGGGCTCGCACGTCCACATCCTGGGCGTGGCCTACAAGCGCGACATCGACGACGTCCGGGAGTCGCCCGCGCTCGACATCATCCATCTCTTACAAGCCCGTGGAGCGCGCGTCACTTATTCTGACCCTTACGTCAAGAAGTGCCGCATCGAGAGCACGGGAGAACTCACCGCGCAAGATCCCCTCGCCATGGCCGCCACTTCCGACTGCGTGGTCTGCGTCACGGACCATGTGGTCTTCGACTATGCCGCCGTCTTAGAAAAGTCCGTCCTCATCGTCGACACCCGCAATGCCTTTAAGAAGTTCAAGTCCGGCAAAGTCGTCGCTCTTTAGTGAGCTACACTGGAGGCAAAATGACCGCCACGGCCTCCATTACCGAAGAGATCCTCGACCTCAAGCAGCAACGCGGCGCCTGCATCCTCGCCCATCACTATCAGGATGCTGAAATCCAGGAACTGGCCGATTCCATCGGCGACTCGCTCGAACTCGCCCGCAAGGCCAAGGACTTCTCGGGCGAAGTGATCGCCTTCTGCGGCGTTTGGTTTATGGCCGAAACGGCCAAGGTCCTGAACCCGGAGAAGACCGTCATCGTGCCCGATCACGAGGCCGGTTGCAGCCTGGTCGACTCCTGCCCCACCGAGCAAGTCCGCGCCTTCCGCCGCCGCCACCCGGACCACGTCATCGTCAGCTACATCAACACCTCGGTGGGTGTTAAGACCGAGAGCGACATCATCTGTACCTCGCGCAACGCCGTCAAAGTGGTGCAGTCCATTCCGGCTGACCAGCCCATTCTCTTCCTGCCCGACGTCAACCTCGGCAACTACGTCAAGAAAGAGACTGGCCGTCAGAACATGAAGATCTGGCAGGGCGCCTGCATGGTGCATGCGACGTTCCCCTCGCGGCGACTGGTGAAGATGAAGGCGGAGCACCCCGATGCCCTGATCGTGGCGCATCCCGAATGCCCGCCCGACGTCCTCGCGTACGCCGACTACATTGGTAGCACCTCGGCCTTGATTGATTGGACGATTGCCCATCCGCACGACGAGTTCATCGTGATGACCGAAAGCGGCGTCCGCTATTCGCTCGAAAAGCGCGCGCCCCATAAGACCTTTTGGTTCGTCAATAACGAAAATTGTAATTGCAGCGAGTGCCCTTACATGAAGCGCAATACCCTCGAAAAGCTCCGCGATTGCTTGCGCGACTTAGGTCCCAAGGTGGAGCTTTCGGCGGAAACCATCGCACGGGCCCGTTTGCCCATTGAGCGCATGTTAGCGCTCTAATCTTATGGCTTCACCCGTGGCAGACGGCCCGGCTCGCCCGGTGTTGTCTGCCGCCCCTCGGTCTCCCGCCACGCCTTCTGCACTTCGTCCGGGAAACTTGGCAAGGCCTTCGCGATTCGGGCTTCCAAATCCCGCACGATTTCCGGATTTTTCGCCGCGACATCGAAACTCTCATCCGGGTCGGTAGCCAGGTTATAAAGCTCCGCCGGCCGCAGCCGCAAATTCACCCGCCCGGTCGCCGGCACCGGACCGTAAATGAAGCTGTTATACCGCCCCACATGTAACTTCCACTTGCCCAAACGAACGCACTGTAAATCCCAGTTATCGAAATACAAGAGCGCTTCGCGGGTATGATCTTTCTTCTGCCCGGAAAGCAGGGGCCAGATATCGACGCCGTCCAGCGCCTTGGTTGGCAGCTTCGCTCCCGCCAGGCGGGCTAAGGTGGGCATCATGTCCAAGGTGGATCCGATCGCGTCCAGCACCCGGCGCGCCGGAATCTTCCCTGGCCAGCGCGCGATAAACGGCACCCGGACTCCCCCCTCGTAAGTCTGCCCTTTCCGGCCCCTCAGCTTGCCCGCACTGCCTTGAAACCAAGGTCCGTTGTCCGACGAAAACAGAACTAGAGTATTCTTCTCGAGGCCGTTTTTCTTGAGCGCTCCGAGCACTTCGCCCACGCTCCAATCCAGTTCCTGCAGCACATCGCCATATAAGCCCTGGTTCGACTTGCCCCGGAATTTGTCGGAGGCCGCCAGCGGAATGTGCGGGTAAGTGTGCGGCATATATAAGAAGAAGGGCCGGGCTTTGTTCCGTTCGATAAAGCCTACCGCTTGTTCTGTATACCGGGGCGTGATGGTCTCGAGCGCCGCCTGCTGTTCCACCGCTTCCGTCCCTTTCAGCATCAGCCGGGGGCTCATGTCGTTGGAGTAGGGAATACCAAAGTATTCGTCAAAGCCTCGCGACGTGGGAAGATACGCGGGCGTATGTCCTAAATGCCACTTGCCCACGCACATCGTCCGGTATCCACTGGCCTTCAAGACATCGGCCAGGGTCTGCTCATCGCGGGCGAGCCCGTTCTGATCGGCGGGGAAGAAGACCCGCGGCACACTCACTCGCGTCGGATAACGTCCCGTGAGCAGGGCGGCCCGTGATGGCGAACAGACGGGGTTGGCCGAATAAAAATTAGTAAAGCGGACACCCTCCGACGCCATCCGGTCTAAGTTCGGCGTCGGAATACTCGAGCCATAGCAACCTAAGTCGCCATAACCTAAGTCATCGCAGTAAATCAATACGATATTCGGCATCACGGGCTGGGCCGCGGTCAGCGTCGCGATGGGGAGCGAGAGAAATTGTCGTCGTTGCATGTTACCTCTGCGGTAGCTGATCGAGTAACTCGCGCACCGCCGTCGCGAGTTTCAGCGGGCCGAATGGCTTTTCGAGCCGCGCGGCTCCGGTGGGCGTGTTTTCGCCATAACCAGACATAAAGAGCACCCGCACACCGGGATGCGCTCTCATTACCGCTTGGGCGACTTCGCGCCCGTTGCGATGAGGCAGCATGACGTCGGTGAGAAGTAAGTCGATGGGCGTCTTCTTGCCCAGCGCCAGCCGCACCGCCTCATCGCCATCGGCCGCTTCCAGCACCCGGTAGCCGCCTCGCTCGAGCAGCCGCCGGATCAAACACCTGAGAGGCTCTTCGTCCTCCACCACCAGGATGGTTTCTCGGCCGCGCGGCAGTTCGCGCTCCGCTCCCGCCGCATCGTGGCCGACTGCTTCACCCCAATGCAGAGGAAAGAGAATTCGAAACGTCGTCCCACTTCCCGTCGCCGTTTCCACATCCACCTTGCCGCCCGCCTGCGCAATGATGGCATGTACCAACGACAAGCCCAAGCCGGTACCCTTGCCGGACTCCTTCGTGGTGAAGAACGGCTCATACATCCGCGCCATCACCTCGGCCGAAATGCCATTCCCTTGGTCGCTGACGCGTAATTCGACGGCCGGATCGCGAAATTCCGTCGTAATCCGGATGGTGCCGCCGTTGGGCATCGCATCGCGAGCGTTGACCACCAGGTTCATCAGCACCTGGTCAATCTGGGAGGGGTCGGCAAAAATTTGGCTGGATTCGGCGCTCAGCTCTGTCTGGAGCTGAATGTCTTCGCCAATCACTCGACGCAGCATGCCGCTGGTTTGGCGCACCAGTTCATTGAGGTCCAGCGGACGTGGCTGTGCCGATTGCCGCCGGCTGAAGGCGAGTAACTGCCGCGTGAGGTCGCTGGCCCGATTAGCGGCCCGGATGATTTCGTCGACATATTCAACGGCATCGGGCTGCGACAGGTCTGGTTCGTCGCGCAGCATCCGCGCGTACCCCTCAATCACCGTGAGGAGGTTATTAAAATCGTGGGCAACACCACCGGCCAGCCGCCCGAGCGCCTCTAGCTTGGTGGATTGCAGTTGATCGTCGTCAACTGGCATCTTCGCAATTATAGCGGCTTAAAGGTTGCTATGGCCTTGGCCGCCGTCGGCCGTGATACAGGCACCGGTAATGAGGGTGGCTCGGTCGCTCGCCAGAAACGCCACTAACTCCGCCACTTCCTGGGGCTGGCCGAAGCTGCCGCGCGGTAATTTCTCCCGCACGAAGGTATCAATTGCCTCCGGATCTGTTTGTTGCTTTCGGTCCCAGCCGCCGCCCGGAAAGATGACCGACCCTGGCGCGACACAGTTCACTAGGACGCCATCGCGCACCACCTCATTGGCCATCGCCTTCGACATGGAGATCATGGCCGCCTTCATCGCGTTGTAGGCTGCGCCGCCGCCGCTTTCACGGCCCCAGATGCTGGCAATGTTGATGATGCGGCCCCATCGCCGCTGCCGCATCCCTGGCAGCAGCGCTTGCGAAAGAATCACGGCGGGCAATAGGTTCAGCGCGAAGGCCCCCTGCCATTGCTCCACCGTCGATGCCGTAAACTTGCCGCCGCCCAATGAACCGCCCACGTTATTAACCAGGATGTCGACTTCGCCGGCCTGGGCGGCCAGGTCCGCCAGTTGCTCTGGCTGCGTGACGTCGGTTTGGACGAAGACTATGCCTGGCAATTGGGCCGGGTGCCGCCCGCAAACGATCACCCGTGCTCCCTCGCGCTGCAGCGTCTGGGCAATCGCCAAGCCAATGCCGCGCGTGCCTCCAGTGACTAGGGCCAAGCGGGCCATCTAATTGGTCCTGGGCGGGCGCGGCAGCAAGCCCAACTGC
>JAYVUQ010000904.1:0-5228 GCA_043787785.1 Bryobacteraceae bacterium | reverse complement strand
TTCATAGACCACCCAGCCGAGGAGCGAATTCAGCCAAAGCGCTCTTTACAACCCGACGATCGCCAGGGCTTGCAGCCCGAGGAGATAGACAAAGGATTCTACTTCGCAACATCCATCTGCATTTCAATTGCCAAATCAGCACACGGCTTCGTTTCTTATACTTACCTATGTGCCTTGCTCGTCAACTGAGTGAAACTCAGCACAAGTGGTGGTATTCAGCCACTGCACACTTGCCGGCCGGGAAACGTCTACCTTAGAAGCACATGCTCGGCTGGACGCTATTTACTCTTACCATCGCTCAATTGCTGAACCCGCCCGCTCCGCTGCCCGAGCCGAAGACGGCCGTTCAGGGGCGCGTGCTCGACGCCAACACGGGCTTGGGTATCGCTCGCGCCAATGTGACGCTCAAGCACCTCGAGGCCAAGCCCTCCCCCACCATCTGGATGCGCACTTCGCCCACCGGCGACTTCGCCTTTGACAATCTCGCACCCGGCCTCTATGTCGCCAGTGCCGAACGCAATGGCTATAGTGGCACTGTCACTTTGAACCTTGCCGTCGCCAGCGAGCGGCGCGTGTTTCTCGAGAAAGATCAAAGCGTCACTGACTTCCTCATCCGTCTGGCTCCGCATTCGGTCATCAGCGGCAAGGTGCTCGACGACGCCGATGACCCCGTCGCCTTTGCCGCGGTACATGCCTTGCGCTGCACCATGACCACCTTCGATCCCGTATGTGAGACGGCCAGCATCGGCATCACCAACGACCTGGGTGAGTATCGCCTGGCTTTCCTGCCGCCCGGCAAGTATTTTGTGCGCGCCGAAAGCTCGGCGTTTCGTGAAGGGCTTACGCCGTCCACCGCCGTGGGCGTCGATGCCGCCTCCCAGTTGGTCAGCACTTACTTTCCCCAAACGCCAGATCCGCTCACCGCCATCGCGCTCGACGTCGCGCCGGGCAAGCAAGTGGGCGGCATTGAAATCCGGCTCGAGCGCGCGCCGGTCTTTCAGGTTCGGGGCCGCGTGAATCCGGTCTCCTCCCAGGTGGTCGTCGAGTTTGTCTCGCCTTGGTTTGGCAAGGCGCAGAACCCTTACCGGCAATCAGTCATTACCGATCGCCTCGGTCAATTCTCGCTGAAATTACCGGCTGGCCCTTACTCGGTGGTCGCCTTGGGCAAAGAAGACGGCCGCCCACTGGAACATCGCAGCCGCTTGCGCGTCAAGGGTGATCTCGATAACTTCGTCGTGCCGATGGCTCCGCTAGCCGGCGTGCAAGCCAGCGTCGCCTGGCCCGAATCAGGCCCCTCGCCCAACTTACGTCTCGACTTACGGCCGCTTCCCGGCCAATCCCTCACCGCCAGGCCTTTTGGCGTCTTCGACCGCCTGAATACCTCGCGCATCGAAGAAATTCCCGCCGGTGAATACGCCCTGCGCCTCACCGGCCTGCCGGCGGACCGCTACGTCAAGCGTGTCCGAATCGGGGGCATCGAGGCGCAGAACGCCATCATCGGTACCGGTTCCCGGGTCAGCGTCGAGATCGAAGTCGCCGAGCCCGCCGCATCGCTCGAAGGCATCGCCGTGGACCGGTTAGGCAAGGCCACCGCCGCCGCGCAGGTGCTCATCTGGCGTGCCGGCACCGGCCAAGCCCGTCTCGTGCTGGCCGATGGCCACGGCGAATGGCGTCTGGGCGGCCTGCCTCCGGGCGACTACCGCCTGCTCTCCGTCGAAATGCTCGAAACGGACCCCGATCCGGATTGGCTCTCGCGCCAGGAGCCAACCGCCGAACGCGTAGAGCTAAAAGAAGGCACCCGCGCCGGCCGCCTGTTACTCACTCGTCCCGCACCCTAAAGAAACTACCGTCCTGGCCCCGCCGCCGGCTTCGTCGTGTCGCTCAACCTAACGATATCGCCATCGCTCTGCCGGTCAAACGCTAACTCCATAAAGCCCACATTCATCTCTTCCCAGCTTTGGTCGCCCCAGTGGATAGTCTTGGAAGGGTCAGGGTTGGCCGGATTGTTGGCCGAGTTGTCGAACCAGCCGGTACACTCGAGCTTGCTCCCCTTCGGTAACGGGAGTGGCACCCTCAGGAAGTAAGTCGTCTGCCAATTAAAGTCGTAGCGGGGCACGTCAATCAGTAAGTCGCGCCGCCCATCCGGATAGACGGCTTCGATGCGATAAGCCTTGCCCCGCAGGTGCATGTGCGGCTGCAAAGAAATCAATTTGGCGTCGGCCTGTAACTCCGCCCACACGAAACTCCGGTAACTCGGGTCACCCGGCGGAATCGCCAACTTCGAGTCCGCCGGCGTGATCGTCACTACCCGCTCTTCCGGCGGTTGCTTGGCAAAGTAAATGCCCAGCTCCGAATGGTCCACCGCGGCTTTCCCATTCGCTGTAAAGTGAATTTCGAATACAATATCGGAGCCCTTCCGAATCAGCTTCGCCTGCCGGGGACCCCAAGCCATTGGCCGGTAGCCGGGTTCATAGCCCACCAGTAACTCGCGCCGGTCAATCTCGCGCTCGTTCGGATGGCGAAAGCTGCGCTCTGCGCCCGAAGCCACATACAACTGCCCCTTCGGCGCGCTGGCCACGTAACTCGAACCTGGCGGACGCACAAAGGCATTGATGTGATGCACCATTGCGCGTTGATCGATCTTCCATTCGGCCGCCGAAACCCACCGGTCCTCGGGCAGGTCCGTTGGCGTTACCAGAAACGTATAACGCAGCGTGCCGGAGGCGGGCACCTCGAAGCCAGGGATGCGCACCACCAGGTCTGGCTTACCCAGCGTCCACTGGGAATCCTGCTTCCGGGAGGGAATCGGCGGAGTCGCCTTGCCTTCCCGCGCGCCCCCATCGGCCCAAGCCGCCAACTGGCTCACTTCCGTCTCAGCCAGCAACCGGCTATTGTGTATTCGCTTCGAGGACTCGGCATCGGCATGCCAAGGCGGCATCGTCCGCTTTAGCACCGCCTGCTTGATCGCCTTCGCCCACGGCCGTGTCTCCTGATAAGAGAGCAGCGACATCGGCCCAATCTCCCCCGGCTGATGACATCCCGCACAACGCTGGGCCAAAATCGGCCGGATCTGATCGTAGGTAACCGGCGCGGCGGCCCAGGTTAAGACAGGGAGCAGGTAGATGATAAAGCGTCGCATGATGACCTCCTGATTGTACGGCGATTCGCAAGATACTCAGCGTCGCTTCTTGCGCTTGGCCGCTTTCGCCTTCGCTGGCCAACGCGTGAACTCAAGGCCGGGCGTATCCGCGCGAAACGAGACCAGCCGCTCGTTCTCCACTTCGGTGACATACACCGTCCTGCCGTCCGGGCCGCCGAAGCACAGGTTACTCGGGCGGGACCCCGGCACCGGCACCTCGCGCAGCAGCTTGCCCGCGGGCGAGACGATGGCCACCACGCCTTTGCCATAGCGCGTAATGTACAGGTTGCCTTTGGCGTCGGCGCGCATGCCGTCGAAGCCATGATCGGGAAATTCGATCAGCAGCCGCTTGTTCGACAAACTATGGTCCGGCGCAATGTCAAAGACCCACACCTTGCGTTGCACACTCTCATTCACATAGAGGCGCTTGCCGTTCGGGCTCACCTCAATGCCGTTGGTGGTGCCCATGTTCTCGGCCACCTTCCTCATGACGCCCTTGCGATCAATGTGCCAGATCTGGCCAGTATTGTTCTTCCAGTCGGGGTCGCTGGCATAGAGCGTATCGTCCGCGGCCATGGCGATGTCGTTGGGCTGGTGCAGGGAGTCGTCGTGCGCGAAGAGCTCCACCTGGCTCATCTTGGGGCGGACGCGCAGGATATTGTGGTTCGTGTAGTCGGCAATATACATGGCGCCGGCACGATCAAAACGAATCCCATTGGCTAGTGAGCCATTCGGCAGTTCGAGCCATACCTGGCCGTCGCCGGCCGGGTTGATGCGGCCGATCGTAGGCGTCCTGGCGAAGCTGACGGCGTAGATGTTGCCAGATCGATCGACGGCGGGGCCTTCGATCTCCTTGGTAAAGCTATGAGCGGCGGTGAAGGGCTTGGCCACCCAAAGCGGGTCAGCGGCGAGCATGAGAGCGAATAGGTACACCCTGTATTAAAACACGTAACGCAGGGAAAACTGCACCATCCGCGCCGTATCATCCAGCCGGCTGGCGCCCACAAAGTTGAAGGGGTTGTAAGTACTCGTGATGCGGCCAAAAGCCAGGCTCTGGGCGCTGCGGGTGGGCAGCGCAAACCGGGGTGTGTTGAGTAAGTTGTAAAATTCGGCGCGGAACTGCACGCGGTGCCCTTCGCGCCAGCCGGAGAAGCTCTTATAAAGCCCGGCATCCCAGTTGGCCATGCCCTGGCCAAAGAAAGTATTTCGCCCCAGGCTATCTTTGCCGCTGCCACCGGGGTCGAAGACGCGCTGGCCCACCGGGGTATTGATCGTCGGGAAGAACCCGTTCAAGGGCAGTTGCTGCAGGCTCACCTGCTGGCCGGTGGCCGGATTGACGCGCCCGTTGTCCACACTGCGTCCGTAGAGCGCTTGGTTCAACAGAATTGGCCGGTCGTTCGCGACACCGTCAGCGTTCAAGTCATAGCCGGCTGTAACGGTAAACGGATTGCCGCTGGCATAGGTATGGTTGCCGCTGAGAGTCCACCCACCCAACAACCAGCTTTTCTTGAACCAGGGTGGGGTGTAGCCGTAATTGAAATTGACGCGGTGGGCCTGGTGAAAATCACTCAGTCCCCGTTGGCTCTTGGCGCTGTCGAACTCGGTGATGGTGACGCCGGCCGTATAGTCGCTGCCGGTATCGATGCTTTTACTCCAGGCATAGTTCACCATCCAATGCAACCCATGTTTCAAACGTTGACGGGCCGTAACGCGCAGGGCGTTATAGTAACTCCAACTGCCGTTGTGGATGTAAGTGATGGTGGAGTACTGTGGATCGGGGCGGCGGCGGTTGGTCCACGGCTGAGCAATCGAAATTGCTCCGGGGCCGGGCCGCGCATTGCCCAGGTCCGGGTCGATCTGATCGTAGTAAATTCCGTCCGAACCCAGAAACGGGAATCGTGCGCGGTTTAAGCTAGCGTTCTGGATGAGGCCAATGCCGCGCGTGCGGTTGTAACCCGCGGAGACAACGATATCTTTGGCCACTACCCGATCAATGGTGAAATTGAATTGTTGAATATTGGGCATCCCCAGGTTGGGGGCGATGCGGGCGATGGAAAGGCCGGTGGGGTTGAAGTTCTGCTGGTTGTAG
>JAYVUQ010000903.1:0-3331 GCA_043787785.1 Bryobacteraceae bacterium | reverse complement strand
ATCAAAGTAGACGGCAAGTTACTCGAAGAAGGCTATATCGGCCTGCAAAGCGAAAGCCATCCCGTCGAGTTTCGAAATATTCGTTTGCTCAACCTGTCTGGCTGCATGGACCCGAAAAACCGGCGCTTCAAAAGCTACTACGTCCATCGCAACGACGCCCGATGCGGCAAGTAGTTTGGTGATACGATGCGGGCGCTCATGAATATTCTCAAACTTCTCTTCATTCCGTGCGCTCTGCTCGCCCAAACTCCCGGCGGCATCTATCCCCAGTACGAGCCCGATGACAACACCGGCTTCGTCTCCATCTTCGACGGCAAGACGCTCAACGGATGGGACGGCGACACCACCTTCTGGCGCGTCGAAAACGGCGAGATCATCGGCGAATCCACGCCAGAGAAAGTCGTCAAGTCCAACAGCTTCCTCATCTGGCGCGGCGGCAAGGTGAAGGACTTTGAACTGAAGGTCGACTTCAAATTAAGCGGTACCAATAGCGGCATTCAATACCGCAGCACCGAACTGCCCGAGGTGGGTAAGTGGGTGCTGAAGGGCTACCAGGCCGACCTCGATATCTCTAACGGCTATACCGGCAACCTGCACGAGGAGCGCGGCCGCAAGCCCGGCCATGTCGTCCTCGCCCGCCGCGGCGACGTCACCCGCATCGCCGAAGGCCCCAAATACAAAGTCATGGCCACCATCGGCGACAACAAAATGCTGCGCGGCGTCGTCAACGTGCAAGGCTGGAATACCTACCACATCATCGCCCGCGGACCGGTCATGATCCAGATCCTGAACGGCCAATTGATTAGCGCCACCATCGACGAAGACAGCAAGAACTTCGTTCCCGAAGGCCTGCTCGGCTTACAGATGCACTCCGGCCCGCCCTTTAAAGTCACTTACCGCAACATTCTCTATCGCAAATTATAACTACGGTAAACTAAACGCAAACACGCCGCTGCCCGCTGGCATGACGACCATCTGTTTGCCGTTCACACTGTAAGTCATCGGGTTACTTGCCATCGTGCCACCCAGATTGATCCGCCACAGCTCCTTACCGCTTTCGGCATCCAGCGCAAAGAAGTAACTCTCCATCGCCGTCTTTTCCCGGCTGATCCAGCCGCCGGTGCTGCCGAAAAGTAACTTACCCGCCGTAGTCATTACGCCCGACCAGGGCTTCGTATGCATCTTGTGCTCCCACATGCGCTCGCCCGTCTTCGGGTTCAGCGCCCGAATCGCGCCCCAGCCGGGCTCTTCCGGTAAGTCGATCTCCGGCACGCTTCCAATATAGTGATTGCCAGGAATGTACTCGGCGTCGCCTTTGCGATAGAGCCCCTTGTTCTCCCAAGCGGTGAGATAGAAGAATCCGGTTTGGGGGCTATAAGAAGGTGAATACCAATTGGTGGCCCCTTGCACGCCGGGCCACAGGTAAGTGCCTTCGGGCGAAGGGTCGATGTTCGGTTTGCGGATCGGCCGGCCTTCTTTCGTGAAGCCGCTATTCCAGGTTTGCGTCGCGAAGGACTTGCCCATCAGGAACTCCCCATTGGTGCGATCCAGCACATAGAAGAAGCCATTGCGATGGGCCCAATAAACCATTTTCCGGGGCTTGCCTTCCCACTCGCCATCCACTAATACAGGCACCTGCACCGCATCCCAGTCGTGAACATCGTGGGGCACGAACTGATAGTGCCATTTCAACTTGCCCGTGTCGGCGTCGAGCGCGATGGCGGAGTCGGAATACAAATTGTCACCCGGGCGCACGTCCCCATTCCAATCCGGCGAAGGATTTCCAACGCCCCAGATAATGAGGTTCTGTTGGGGATCGAAAGCGCCGGTGACCCAAGTGGGCCCGCCGCCGCGCTTCCACGCATCGCCGCTCCAGGTCTGGCTACCCGGCATGCCTGGCTCGGGAATGGTGTAGAAGCGCCAGCGCCGTTGGCCGGTTTTGAGGTCATAGGCATCCAGGAAGCCCCGCACCCCATACTCGCCGCCGGCCACGCCCGTAATCACCATGTCCTTCACAATCAAGGGCGCTCCCGTCAGGCTATAACCAAGCTTCGATTCAGCCACGGCAACGTCCCACAAAACGGCGCCCGTCTTGGCATGCAAGGCGACCAAGTGCGCATCCACGGTGCCCACGAATACCCGGTCTCCGGACACCGCTACGCCGCGATTCACTGCGCCGCAACAGACGTTGATTTTGTCGGGCAGGCTTCGCCGGTAGCGCCAATAAGGCCGGCCCGTAGCCGCATCGAGCGCGACGACATTCGACGGCGGCTCGCTCAGATACATGATGCCGTCCACCACCAAAGGTGTGGTCTCAATGCGTTCGGTAACCGGCATCTGATACACCCAAGCCACCTTCAGCTTGTCGACGTTGCCCCGGTTCACCTGCTCCAGCAGGCTATGCCGCCAACCCTGGTAAGACCCCGAGTAAGTCATCCAGTTCTGCGGCTCCGCCTGCGACTTCAGTAAGCGCTCGGAAGTTACCTGCGCCCAAGCCATCGCCGAAAGAATCAATAATCCTGTAAGTTTCATTCTGCCCTCCGCGGACGCTGCTGCAACCATAAGTAAGCGACCAGGTCCTGTAACTCAGCCTCGGATAACTTGCCCTGATAGCTGGGCATCGCCGAAGTCTTCTGCACTACAAACTTACGGAAGTCTCGCTTGGGCAAGGTTAACAAGCCCTTCGACGGATGCAACAACTGCACCTGATAAGTGTCTTCGTTCAAGATAAAGCCCTTGTACGGCACGCCATTCTCGAGCACGATATCGGCCAGCCAGTAAGCCATATCCACCTGCGCATTCGGCTCCAGGATCGACTTGCGGATCTGGCCGGCAGGCCGCTGGGACCCGATGAAGGAGAGGTCCGGGCCATTCACCCCACCCGCGCCGCGCACCATATGGCAGCCCGGGCAGCCTTTGGCTGAGAAGAGCTGACCGCCCCGGGCGGGATCGCCTGGCGGCGGCTGATGCGACCCCTTGCTCGCAAGTGTGCGCACATAGGCGATCACCTGCCACACTTGATCCGCTGAAAAGAACTGGCCTGGCATGGCCGTTCCATCAATGCCGTCCGACACATTCTTCAGCAGCGCACCGTCGCTCGATCCATGAAAAAAGACGCCTGTGGTAAGGTCAGGCCCTTTGCCGCCTAGGCCCGTAAGGCCATGACAATCGGCGCAATGAGACCGGAAGATGCGGGTCCCGGCCTCCACATCGGCCGGCGTAGTGTGCGGGTTCTTAACGTCTTGGGCAAAGACGGCAGCAACGAAAAGCCATACGACACAGTGAGTTCTCACGCTCATGTCCTTCCGCGAATTCTTCTCGCAGGCGACAT
>JAYVUQ010000902.1:0-6633 GCA_043787785.1 Bryobacteraceae bacterium | reverse complement strand
CTTGACCATAAAATTAACTCTACATAGAGTTGACTCAAGTTTTTACAACGCCTTGTTTGTGGCTGCCCATCAATATTCACCAAAGATCAGTCCATTTTTGACTCTTTAGAGAGTCTGACGACTTTGGGTGACCCTAGCGCAGGGGTCCCACCCGTTCCCATTCCGAACACGGAAGTTAAGCCCTGCAGCCCCGATGGTACTGCGCGCGTAAGTGCGTGGGAGAGTAGGAAGTCGCCCGATTAATAAAGCCCGCTAGATAACTACTGGCGGGCTTTTCCTATTCCCGCGTCACCAACTCGGCGCCCATTGGAAGCTGAAATCGAAATAGACCGTCAGCTATCCGTCCTCCTAACCTCTCCTCGCTAAACCGGAATTCCAGCGTGCCTCCCTCTTGGCCCACCACCCGTATCTGCCTCAATTCAGCACCCGCTGAGATCCAGAATTCAACCTCCCGGTACGCGGACCGATCCGACCGAGGTGTCGACCAGACGTGGGTCATCTCAGCTTGCTGCGCCGACCGGAAATTGCCGAAGTCTCGAGAGAAATTCAGCTGGCCCATCAGAAACGCCAGCGGCGCCCTTACGTCGTCAGTCATCTTGAGTGGAGTCTTCTCCACCTGGTTCATGGCCGGTGAGTAGAACCAAGCGTACTTACCGTCTGAAACAAACAGCTTACCCTCCGGGTGCCGGTATTCCCACCGCATCCGGCCCGGTTTTTTGAGAAACAGCAAGCCGCTCTCTGTTCGCGACGGTTGCCCGCCGCCACGGTAATGCTGCTCGAATCGCATCTGGAGGCTGGCTGAGCCGTTGTAACGCTTCTCAGTGGCTGTGAGGAGCCTTGACAGGTCTCGAGTCGGCTGGTACATCAGGGCCAGTGGCAGATAGATCAAGGTGCCAACCGCTCACGCAGCCAGTTGGCACCATCTTGCCGGTAATGCAGCCTGTCGTGCAATCGATTAGGGCGTCCTTGCCAAAATTCAAATTCGTAGGGGAGCACGCGGTAGCCGCCCCAGTTGGCTGGCAACGAGACGGGTTGCTCGGCCAAAGCTGCGGCTTGCTCCTCGAGCACTTCCCGGCCCGGTATCACGGTACTTTGGCGCGAGACGACGGCACCGATCTGGCTGCCGCGGGGCCGGCTGTCAAAGTACGCCGAGCTCTCCTGCCGGCTTACTTTGGTGGCTCGTCCGCGGACGCGAACCTGTCGCTCGAGTTCGTTCCAAAAAAACAGCAGCGCCACCTTAGGGTTATCGGATAGCTCCTGGCCTTTCGTGCTTTCGTAGTTCGTGTAGAACGTGATTCCTTCGGGCGAATAGCCTTTCATTAGGACAATACGAGCATTTGGCGTTGACGTGGCGAGGGTCATGGCGTTGGGCTCGCGGAGTCCGGCCGACACAGCCTGGTTAAACCAGGCATCGAATTGAGCCCACGGTTCGAGGGCGGCGTCAATCTCGGAGAGGCCTCCGTGGGTATAGCTTTCGCGTAAGAAGGCGAAATTGTTCATACTTCGTTATACTAGTGGTTTCGCATCCCTTTCCGCGAGGAGACTCTCCCTTTATGTTCGATTTGTTCCGCCGGCGTGACAAAGCTGTGCGTTATTTACTGGGCGGCGTGCTAGTCATGATCGCTTTCTCGATGGTGGTGACTCTAATCCCGGGCTTCGGCTCGAGCAGCGCTACAGATGATCGCAACGACACCGTTGCTAAGATTGGCGACGATAAGGTCACCGTTCGGGATGCGGTGGTGAGCATCCAAAATGTGATGCGGCGTCAGAACGTGCCTCCCAGCGCGGTGAAGAGCCTAGTGGATAACTTCCTGGACTCGATGATTTCGAGCCGGGTGATGGCTTTGCAGGCTGCCAAAATGGGCCTGGGGCTTTCCGATAAGGACTTGGCAGAGACGATCCGCTCGCGGGTGCCGCAACTCTTTCCGAATGGGCAATTCATGGGTCGCCAGGCTTATGAGGCCTTCTTGGCACAGAACGGCATGAACGTGGCCGAATTTGAATTGAACGTGCGCCGGAGTATCGCAATTGAGCGCATGGGCAAGATGATCGAGGACAGCGTCGTGGTTACCGATAAGGAACTTAGTACCGAGTACCGGTCAGCGAATGAGAAGGCAAAGATCGAATATATTTCGCTTTCTGAGGATGCTTATCGCAACTCGATTCAATTGACGGACACCGACTTGAAGGCGGCTTATGACAAGGAGCCTACCGCCTACAATCACCCCGTGCGGACGAGCTACACGTTGGTGGTGCTGGACGAGGCGCGGACGGCGATGCTGTTCCCGGTGAATGAAGGCGACCTGAAGAAACTCTATGCCGCGAGCCAGGACAAGTTCCGGTTGCCGGAACGTTTGAAAGTGCGCCACATCCTAATCAAGACTACGGCCCCGGCGAATGCGGCGAAGGCCCTGACGCTAGCCAACGATGTGCTAAAGCAGGTGAAGTCCGGTGGCAACTTTGCGGAACTAGCCAAGAAGTACTCGGACGACCCAGGCAGCAAGGCCAACGGCGGCGACCTTGGATTTATCGTTCGCGGCCAGACAGTGAAGGAGTTTGAGGCCTCGGCCTTCTCGCTACAGCCGAACGAAATTTCGAATCTGGTGAAAAGTGAATTTGGTTACCACATCCTGCAACTGCTGGAAAAGCAAGCGGCGCGGGTGCAGCCCTTTGAAGAGGTTCGAGACCAACTAAAGGGCGAAATCAACAAGGATGCGGCGGGATCAAAAATGATGGCAAACGCTGACTTGGCGCGCGCCGAACTGATCAAGTCTCCGAGCCAAGTGGAGGCGATAGCGGCCAAGTATGCGGGCGTGGTGATGTCGGCGAACAAGGCCGATCCGCGCGGTAATATTGAGGGCCTCGGGCCGGCACCCGAAGTACAGGCTGCCTTGGGCGCCATGAAAAAGGGAGACGTGGGAAGCACGGTTACCCTGTCCAATGGGCGGATTGCGATCCCGATCTTACGAGACACCCATCCGGTGAGCCAGATGACGTTTGAGGAAGCGCGCGACTTGATCCGGCAAAGCGAACAAGCCCGCCGGTCGGTAGAAATGTTTGCCCAAAAGTTCGCCGGCTTGTCGACGGCGGTGAAGGCGAGCGGCGCTGATCTTAGCGCGCTGGCGAAAACCTTTGGGGCAGAAAGCAAGTCGCCGGCAGAATTTGGCCGTTCCGGATTTATCGAAGGCTTAGGTGCGGCCAGCGCGTTTGGCGATGCATTTACGGCCCCGTTAAACACGGTGGTGGGGCCGGTATCGGTGGACCGTAAACGAATTTTCTTCCGGGTGAAAGAGCGGCTTGAGCCCGATATGGCCAAGTTCGCAGCGGAGCGGACCACGCTGGTGGATCGGTTGCGGCAAAAGAAGGCTCGGGAGCGCATGGATCTGTTTGAAGCGGGCCTGCTAGAAGAGCTGGTTCGAAAGGGCACGGTTAAGATTTACGAGGATGCCCGGCAAAAGGTAGTGGCGGCGTTCTAGAGGTGGCCGTCGCGGTGTTGTCCCCCGGCTGAGGCCGGGGGCTAGGCGCGGTTGGCACGGGGGCTGGCTCAGGTGACGGAGCGAACCTGGGAGTCTTTGATTCTATGGGGTTTATGTCCTTTTCGCGCATAGCTTCCAACAGGGCTTTGCGGGTACGGTGGAAGGCGAACTGGATTTCACGCGCGTAGCGGAAGAAATTCCGGAGTAGGTGGTTGTGGGGATCGTTGGCTGGGGGTTCAAGGGTGAGGGCGAGGCCGGCGTAGGGGTTATCGCAGAGAGCCTGATCGGCGTCGAGACCTCGCTTTTTGAGGTCGTGGACGATCTTCTTCATGAGAACTTCCTGCAGGCCGACCTCCACCTGTTGGGAACGCATGATGCGCCCAGCTTCGGTGGCTAACTGGGTGGCGAGGAAGCGTTGGTAGGTGTTTTTTGGAGCGAAGTCCTGGAGGAAACCGTTTTTGAGGGTTTCGAAGTCGGCGGGGTCTTCGAAGGGGAGGAGCGGGAGTTTAGCGGTGAGCCCATGTTTGAGGGCGTTGAGCCGGGAGGTGGCTTTGCCGGCATCGGTGCGGGGGCCGGTGGATTTCTGGGCGTTGCGCTGGTAGGCCGCACGCTGGGCATCGGTGATGGGTCTTGCCATAATCTGAGGTTGGCATGGGGCGGTTCACTTATGGCGGGGTTGGGCGGGGGTTGGAATTGCTAAGTGTTAGTTTTGGTGGGACTTCGGGCGGTGGAAGAAAATTTGCACTGTTGTGACTGGCGCAAATGGGGGTAGTGTTTAGGGCTCCATCTGCTTGAGGATGCCGAGCATGGCGTCGAGGGGTTCGCGGGATTTCGAGGGAAGGAAGCCGGTAGTTTGATCCGTCCGTACCCGGGGCAGGCGTGGCGTGAGGAAGCGGGTGTTGGGTAAGACCTTTTCCAAATGTCGACAGAGGGCCTCCCCGGCGGCTTTGGCCGCGCAATATTCGCCGGTGCCAGGCTTGGGTTCATCCAGAAAGATGGTGGAGGGATACAGGACGGTGAGTTTTTTGCCTGGCCGGTACACAGCTTCGACCAGTTCGGAGAAGGCCTCGACATAGTAGCGGGACAAGGTGTTGAAGGTAGCGGAATGAAATATCCGGTTCTTGTTTACGGGGATCTTGGGAGTGGCGAAGTAGAACAAATGAGTGGGGGCACCAAAAGCTGCGAAGTATTGGGCGAGGTCGGGAGGCAATTGGGTGCAATCGAGGCGCAGGGCAGTGGCGGGAGGGCCGCCAGCGGCGGTGATTTCGTCGACCACACGGTCGGCGTCTTGCCTACCTTGTGAGTAGGTGATGATGACGGATCCGCCTCCGGCGGCAATGCATTTTGCGGTTACTTCACCGAGCCCGCGAGAGCCACCGACAACGAGAGCGATTTGGCCCTGGAAAGTACTTGGTGGCATGACGGCGCGAATGTCGGCCATAGAAGGTTGTGGTTGGGGCTTGGGCCGGACGATGGTCTCGAGGACGCCGTTGAGGGTGGGACCGGTGACCGCCAGGTCCACGATGCCCACGAAGGGAACTCCGCGCTTGACGTTGAACGACAAGAAGACGCTGTCATCCGGCTGTTTGTGATCCGGTTGTTGGCGCTCGGTGAGGTTGAGCGAAACGAATAGGGAGTGGAGGCCGGGGCACTGCATGCCCACGAGCCTAGTGGTGGCCAGGAGTTCGGCGATCTGAACCGCGGGGAGGCATTGGCGCACGGTAGGCAGGATCCGATGGAGGAGCGCGTCGTCGAGAATCAAACGCATCTGGCCGGCAGCCGTGCTGGCTTGAGCCGCGTCGAGTTCGACGCAGGCTTGCGACTCCGCGGCGGCAGAGAATGTGCGCGGGGATGAGTGGGTAGCGCTTGAGAAAGTTACCCGAACGACGAATAACTGCTCGCCCGCAGCGTCGATGGACAAGCGGCAGGAATGCTGGTCTTCACTAAGGACGCTGACAGTTACCAGGGTATCGAGGGGAATGGGGCTGCCAAAATTAGCCCGCAACGCGGCGATGCCACGGGGCGAGTTTCGCTGCCGGAGGAAACAATCGAGGGCCCACAAGACAACATGGACTCCGTGCACGACCGGAAAGCCGAAGACGGTGCGGCGCGCTCGTCCGGGGTCCACGTGCATGGGATTCCAGTCGCCGGACAATTTGGCGAAAGCATGTTGATCGGCTAGTGAAAATACCCTGGAATCGAGGACCACAATCTAAATGCTACATCAGCCCCGGGCTAACCCGCGATGGGATGGTTGGGCGCGGCGGGCGGTAACAGAACATCGCGGGTCTGGAGACCCGCTTCGCTGGGAATGACCGTGTCAAGGTGGAATGTGTCCCACAGCTGGCGGGACTGTGAAAAAATGTGGATGCTGGATCCCCTCTTTGACGGTCAGGTATCTCACAGTCCTTCGCGAGGTAGGCTGGCGGCCCTATCGCGCCGAATTTACAGCAGGAGCCGTGAATAAGATTCAACTTACTTTATTATTGATGAGTTAGGAGACGGGCCGGGGGGCCCATCCCACCGCTCATCAGTTGGATCGTCAGCCACAAGTCGGATTAAGCGCGATTATTGGCGGATTATGGCCTCGGTTTTTTCTTTGATGCGTTGGGCTAGTTCGTAAGGGTTGGCGTTGGTGAACTCGGGGAGAAATAGCTCTACGGAGAGGGGTCCGGTGTAGCCTTTTTCGGACAACTTTTTGAGGATCTTGGCTAAGGGAGCGATGCCGTCGCCGGGGATGAGGCGGGTTTGGTTGTCGAGTAGCTCGCGTTGATAGTTGGGGACGTCCTGGATGTGGACGTGACCGAGTTCTCCTGGGCGGAGTAAGTCAAGATCTTCGTACTTACTGAGGCCGGTGCAAAAGTGGTAGAAGTCGAATAGCGGGTGAACGTGGGGATGGGCGGCGGCGCGGGTGAGTTCGAGGGTGGTGGTGAGGGTGGAGAGGAAGGTGGAGTTACGGACGAATTCCATCATGGCTGACATTTGGAATTGGTGGGCGATGTCGCCGGCTTGGCGGATGCAGGGGAGGGCGCCTAGGTAGTCGGACGGGCTGACTTTGCGGGTTGTTACCGAGGGGCAATAAATCTTCGGGATGCCCAAGGAAGAAAATTGCTCGCAACGCTTTTTCCAGGTATCCATGGCGGTCGTGTAGGCAGGG
>JAYVUQ010000901.1:0-3819 GCA_043787785.1 Bryobacteraceae bacterium | reverse complement strand
GCCGCAACGCCACCCACGCCCGCGACTACGCCTCTCTCCTCGGCAAAAATATCCCCATCCCCACCAAGATGCCCCCCGCCTCCGCCTCCCTCCCAAGCCCACCAGCATCCGCCCGCGGCAGTTAGCGAAAGCGGTACAAATGCCGCGTACTTACCGGCCCGCCGAGTAACTTCAAATAAGTAAATAGCTGATGCACATGATGATTTAAATGCTTCCAGTTCGTCAGCAGAATCGCCATAAACGGCTCACCCGAAGGAACAAAGTAAGTCGGAATCACGCGCGCCAAGTCCGCATCCGTCGTATCAACATAGGCCGCCTGACATTGACCCCGATATGCTGCAAAAACCGCCAGACTCTCCGCCACCGTGTGGCCCAAATCCTCCGCTTTCTGCAACGACAGCGCGGGATGCAGTTTGGCGAAGCAAGCACCAATGCCGCCCGCGCTCTCGGCCAGATGCGCCGCTAGCTCGCTTAAGGAGAAACCCGCATACGGTGGGCACCAATCGTCCGCCCCGGCCGGAGCCATGGCGAGTAACTCCTCCGCCAAGGCCAAATCCTCATCAAGCCGCGCGAACAACGCCTCTTTCATTGCCCAACCGCCTCACGAAACGCCGCGCAAGACAGCACCGGCAAGCACGGATACTTGGGATAGCGCGGATCCTCGGCCGCGTAACGACACAAGAGAAACTCGCTCCCGCGATCGGACCGAATCATCCGCACCCAATGGCACGTCGCACACAAGCTAGTCTGATGAGGCACACTCTAATCTTATGGGTATCGCCGATCCAAAACCGCCCGCGCCACAATATCTCCCCGCCAGCGACAGCGCGCTTCTGGTACGCTTTGGCGATGAAATCTCCGTCGCCAACAACCGCCGGGTGATCGCGCTCTTCCGCTACCTGCACCAATCGAGCCCGCCGTGGTTGCAGAATCTTCATCCGGCCTACAGTTCCCTACTCATCGACTTTCACCCCGAAAGAGTCACCCACGCCGAAGTCGAAGCCTGGGCTCGCACCCACCCCGACACCCACTTCGTGCCCATCGGCAAGCGTGTCGACATCCCCGTCCGCTACAACGGCCCCGACCTCCCCTTTGTCGCCGAAACCCATCGCCTCACCACCACCCAGGTCATCGACCTGCACACTAGCACCGAGTACCTCGTCGCTTTTCTCGGCTTCGCGCCCGGCTTCGCCTATCTCCTCGGCTTGCCCCTCCAACTCGCCACGCCGCGCCTCGAAAAGCCGCGCGCCCAAGTGCCCGCCGGTAGCGTGGGCATCGCCGGCCAACAAACCGGCATCTATCCCGCCGCCTCGCCCGGCGGCTGGCGTCTCATCGGCGAAACCCAAATGCCCCTACCCGCCGACTGGGCCATGCCCGGCGACCGCATCCGGTTCGTGCCCCAGTGATCCGCGTCATCAAAGCCGGCGCCAGCACCCGCCTCGTCGACATCGTCGGGTTCCCGCGCCGCGCTCACCTCGGTGTCTCCATCGGTGGCGCTGCCGACCGTGATTCTCTTGCCCACGCCAACTCCCTGGTTGACAATCCCCTCACCGCCACCGGTCTTGAGATGACCCTGCTCGGTGCGTCCCTCGGCTTCCTCCGGACGGCTCGCATTGCCCTCTCCGGCGCGCCCTTCGCCGCCACTCTCAATGAGGCCCCCATCCCCTATTACCAAGCCATTGATGTCGAAGCCGGATCCACCCTGCGTCTCCATTCGAGCCCCACCGGCATTCGCGCTTACTGCGCCATTCGCGGCGGTTTGCGGCTCGATATCCATCGCCCCCTCCAGGCTGGCGATACCCTCGAATCCGCCGGGCTTCCCGCTGTGAAGAACCCTGCGCAAAACCTGATCATCATCGGCGATGGCCACCTTCGCGTCACCCCAGGGCATGCCTTTCCCAAGCCTTTGCTAAATGGCGAATATCGCGTTTCGCCCGCCTCTAACCGCCAAGCCATTTTCCTCACCGCACCCGCTCTCGCCGCACAATCCGGCCACATGATCACCGAAGGCGTCCCCCTGGGCGCCATTCAACTGCCGCCCTCCGGCCAACCCATGATCCTTTTCGTTGACCAACAAACCACCGGCGGCTATCCCGTCATTGCTACCATCATCCACCGCGATCTTTCCAAAGTCGGTCAACTCCGTCCTCAACAGACAGTCACCTTCACCTACGTCACTTTCGACGACGCGCGAAGGCTGAATCGCCCATGAAACACATCGACCTTAACGCTGACCTCGGCGAGTCAGCCGCATCCCTCCACGATGGCACTCAGGAGGCGCTACTCTCGCTCATCACCTCTGCCAACATTGCCTGCGGTGGACACGCCGGCGATGCCTCTATCATCAGCGCCACCGTCGCACAGTGTCGGCAGTACGGCGTAGCGATCGGAGCCCATCCCAGCTATCCTGACCGTGCCAACTTCGGCCGCGCCGTCCTCGACATCTCCTCCATCGACTTAGTGAAGTCCATTGCCGCACAAGTCCAAGCCCTCCTCTGCTTGGCCCCCGAAATCACTCACGTCAAAGCCCACGGAGCGCTCTACAACCGGGCCGCCAAAGACCCTGTCATCGCCCAATCCATCGTCGATGCGTCGCCCCCAGACGTCATTCTCTATGGCCTCCGCAACTCCCTCATGCTCCCGGTCTTCGCCGCCGCCGGCTTCCGCATCGCCCGCGAAGTCTTTGCCGACCGTGCCTACCAGCCCGACGGCAGCCTCCGCCCCCGCCATCTTCCCGGCGCGCTCATCACCGATCCCCCACTCGCCGCCGCCAACGCGCTCCTCTTAGCCGAAGATGCCGATACCATTTGCATTCACTCCGACACGCCCAACGCCATCGAAATCGCCCGCGCCGTCCGCCACGCCCTCGAGCAATACGGCTTCACGCTCAGGCCCGTATAATGTTTCCAGTGTTACGGAGGGCCATCGTTATTGGAGGAGTGCTTGCCGCCAGCGCGGCCGCTGCCCTCGCCTACCTCACCAACCAAGTTCGCGCCGCCGCCGACCTCGACGAGGCCCGCCCCGCTGACCTCATCATCGTTCTCGGCGCCGCCGAATATCGCGGCTTCCCCTCACCCGTCCTCAAAAGCCGCCTCGACCATGCCCTCTCCCTTTACCAGCGCGGCCTCGCGCCCCGGATCCTCACCACCGGTGGCTCCGGCGGCGATCCCGATTTCACCGAAGGCGAAGTTGGCCGCAATTATCTCGTCCGCAAAGGCGTCCCCAGCGAGGCCATTCTAGTCGAGCCCGAAGCCGAAACCACCTTCCAAAGCGCCCTCGCCGCCGGCGAAATCATGGCCCGCATGAACCTCCGCTCCTGTCTCCTCGTCACCGACGGCTATCACTTGTTGCGCTCCAAAAAGATGCTCGAAGAGCGCGGCTTCCAAGTCTACGGCTCCCCCCGCCGCCGCTTCCGCCAATCCGGCACCCGCGAATGGTGGCTCGCCTTCCGCCAAGCCATCGGCCTCCTCCTCTGGTCAGCCCACCTTCGCTGGTAGCGTCAAAATTTCGCCCACCCATCCTAGCCAGCCCCCACCCTTCAAGCCACGTCGAGAGGGAGTGTACACGAACAGCAATAAGTCCGACTAGGAGCTAACTCAATTAAAATCAATCGATTGCAGCTAAGTTTGCGATTGCTAGGCAGTAGTCATGACACATAAAGTTCTTTGAATCAACATCTTACGGATTTCTCCTGCGAATCTAGTGCTCTAACCGCCTGATTTGGTTTTAACGAGTCACGTGACTCGACCGACCGGAGGGAGCGCGCCCTTGTCTTCATGCCCTGTAGGCGATTCGGCCCGCTTGACATTACTTCCGCGA
>JAYVUQ010000900.1:0-2487 GCA_043787785.1 Bryobacteraceae bacterium | reverse complement strand
GGGATAACGCCCGATGGCGGCACGCAGATCGCGCCCGCGCTGAGCGAAGCTTTCCGCAAGGCCGTGCCGGTAAAGGCGACGTTTAAGCACATCGTGCTGTTGACGGATGGGATCTCCGAAGAGGGCGATTCGATTTCCGTGGCCAAGGAAGCGGCGGCACAGCATATTACGATTTCAACAGTGGGCCTGGGGCAGGACGTGAACCGGGCGTATCTCGAAAAGGTGGCTTCGTTTTCGAAAGGGCGTTCGCACTTTCTGATTGACCCTTCAGGCCTGGAGCAAATCCTCTTGCGCGACGTGATGGAGCATACGGGTTCGACGGCCATCGAACGGTCGGTGTCGCCCATTATTACGAAGCGTACGGAGATATTAGAGGGCGTGGGAATAGAATCGGCGCCGCCGCTGAAGGGCTATGTGAAATTTGAATCGAAGCCCACGGCCGAGACGATTTTGGCGATTGATACCGGCCCCCAAGGGCAGGATCCGTTGCTGGCGCGGTGGCAGTATGGCTTGGGCCGGTCGGCGGTGTTTGCGTCCGATGCCAAGAGCCGCTGGGCCGAAGATTGGATCAAGTGGCCGGGCTACGAGAAACTGTGGACCAACTTATTGCGCGACTTACTGCCGCACGCGAGCGAAGGCGAAGTAAGTACCGAGTATGATGCGGCAACCGCGACATTATTGGTTAACTACCGGCTCGGCACGGGCATCCCGGAGCCGACGGCGGCACCCACCATTTATGCGTTGGGCCCGGATAACTTCCGGCAGGCGCTAACGCTCGAACGCTTGGCGGCGGGCACTTACCGCGGACGGGTGAAGATTGGTGACTTGCGGGGGTTATTCCGGGTGCGGCCGCTGGAAGAGTCGCGGGCATTTCCGGAGACCGGTTTCTATCGAGACGAAGAAGAGCTGAATAGCTATGGCGCGAACGAGGACTTGCTGAAGCAGGTAGCGAGCTATACGGGCGGCTTGTATAATCCGGCGCCGGCGGAGGTTTTCCGGGCGGGGGGCAAGGCGATTCCGGCGGTAGTGGAGTTATGGCCCTCTATGCTGTTTGCGGCGATCCTCCTGAGCTTGCTGGAACTGCTACTGCGCAAGTGGCCAGGGCTCGTGCTGTGGCGCGCAGCGAAAGCGTAGGGAGAGCAAAAGTGGAAGGCGATCACTTAGTTACACGACTGCTGGCGGATGTGGCCGCGGGCAAGCAAGAAGCCGAGGAAAGGTTAGTAGAAGTAGTCTATGCAGAACTGCACCGCTTGGCGCAGGGTTACATGCGCAAGGAGCGGCCCGGACACACCTTGCAAGCCTCCGCCCTGGTAAACGAAGCCTATGTGCGGCTGATTGGCGAGCGCGAGGTGCGCTGGGAGAGCCGGGGCCATTTCTATGTGACAGCGGCGCGGACGATGCGGCGCATTCTGATTGACCATGCCCGGTCGAAGCAGACGGCGAAGCGGGATGGCGGGCAACCGGTGACCCTGAACGAAGCGCTGCTGACGATCGACTCGCGGGTGGACCGTTCGTCGGAGATGTTGATGATTGACGACGCCTTGAAGCAGTTAGAGCGCTTGGACCCACGGCAATGCAAGATTGTGGAGTTGCGATTCTTTGGCGGGCTGACCGTGGAAGAGACGGCGCAGGCGTTGGATATTTCGCCTAAAACGGTGAAGCGGGATTGGGCAGTGGCGCGAGCGTGGCTGGAGGCAGAGCTTAGCGGCGCATGAAGAGGAGCAGGTGGCGGACTTCGATGGCGGTAAGTTCGCGGTAAGTGCCGGGAGCCAGATCGCCAAGCGGGAGGGGGCCGAGGGCGGCGCGAACGAGGCGGAGGGTGGGGTGTCCGACGGCGGCGGTCATGCGGCGCACCTGCCGGTTCTTGCCTTCGGTGATGACGAGTTCAATCCAGGCGGTGGGAAGGTTGGCGCGGTAGCGAATGGGCGGGTCTCTTGGCGGAAGAGGAGGGTCCGCCGCCAAGAGCCGCACCTGCGCTGTCCGCGTCCGAAAGTCTCGGAGGTTAACCCCGGACGCGAGTTGATCCAGCGCTTCCTGTGGAGGGATGCCTTCTACTTGTGCCCAGTAAGTCTTCGCGTGGAAAAAACGCGGATCTGTTAACTGGTGCTGTAGCCAACCATCGTTGGTGAGAAGAAGCAAACCCTCACTATCCCGATCTAGGCGCCCAGCCGGATAAATGCCGGGCACGAGGATGAATTCTTTTAGGGTCCGAGCTGCGGAGCCCGGCTCCGGGGTGAACTGAGTAAGTACGTCATAGGGTTTGTGAAAAAGTAAATAGCGGTTCACTCATCCATTAAAGCGCGCCGGGCCCACTCTCTGACAGGAGGTCCCCGGAAAGATTTGGCGCCAGGCGAAAACCACGGTAAGCCATGTTAACTGGCCTCGCTGTCTCCCTAAAAGCCAGTCGCTAAAGGTTAAACAACTGTCGCCTGATCATGCTGATTCTTCTTCTACCGCGAAAGCTTCACAAATCCTTCGATTCGTAAC
>JAYVUQ010000899.1:0-10158 GCA_043787785.1 Bryobacteraceae bacterium | reverse complement strand
GCGTCGGCCAGAACCCCGGATGCCAGAACCCCGGATCGCTGGGGCCCGCTGACGCACAGGAGGCAACCTCGGTGACACACACATTCCGCTCTGAGCCGGATCCGTGCAAAATTCGCCCCTGTTCTCCTGGGCACCGGACTTTCCCTCCTACAGCTTTCAAGATGACGCGCGTCCGCGAGAAGCGAGAGACGCGCTGGTACGGGTCCCTTTTTTTCCCTTCGTAATGCAGTGAGCCATACGCTGCTCAGCACTCACTACCCCGCATTCCGACTCGTCCCCGCCGTTCGTGATCAGCTTCGAGCTATTCTCTCTTCCTGGGCCGGACTGCCCGGCGGCAGTGGACAAGGAGGTCTCTGGTTGTCCTTCATGAAGGGGTTCTGGTGTATCCGGCTGTCCAGTTCCGGATACCGGATAGCGGTGGGCTCGTGCTCCGACCGCTTGAAGGAGTACTTTGTTTATATTCGGCTTCATGTCGAGCCCGTCGCGTAAGCGGCGGGTTACATTCAGCATAAAGTATTGAGAAGAAGACGTTTATACGGTGGAATATAGGGTATTCCAACCCGCCGCTCACGCGAAGGGCTCGCAGTGCGGCAAGTTGGAATGAGAAGGAAACAAACGGTCAGAGTACTAGTGGCAGTCCTCAATGGTTACAAATCAAACGGGGGATGTTGAGGCGGCCGGTTTTAGTGGTCGGCTGAGCCGATGAGGATGATGGAGACTGGCAGGTCTCCGATTTTGCCTGTGAAGACCCAATCGTGGTCGCCTTCTTTGCGGAGACCGGCTTTGAACTCGGCGGGTTCGGACTTCCAGATCGAGAAAACGCCAGGATGGGGGGTGCCGGTGGCCTTCATGCTCATGGCGACGAGTTCGGGGTAGGCGGGAGTGGCGGTGCCGGTAGGGTCGTCTTTGGCGGGGGTGAGGAGGAAGAAATCGCGCTGGGGAGCTACGCCTTGATGGTCGCCGGTGATGGGGTACAGGCTGTAGCGGAGGGTATAAATACCGGGCTTGATGGTTTGGCCACGCCGGTCGGCCCATTTTTCGGGGAAGCTGACTACAGCCATGAGCGCGCCCTGGGGCACGGTATTGATGGAGACACCCTCTTCGACCGAGGGTGGACCCTGAGGAGCTTCGGCGCGCAGCCAGATATCTAAGGCTTGTTTGCCACCCGCGGTGAGCACGCGGTAGCCGTTTTTGGACAGCAGAGAGACCACGGAGGGGGCAAGAGCGACAGGGGGGGCACCGACCTTTTCGAGCCGGTACTCCGGTCCGCCAATGGTGACCTGCGCGTAAGCGGCTGTTACCGCGAGAGTTAGCAAATAGAACGTTTTCATCGTCAATACTTCAGATGCTCGATTCCGGCGCGCGGTTACAAGACAGCTTTACAATTCTGGACGCAACTTTCCTTGCAGAGCGGGGGTTACAATGAAAAGCTCATGGTGCGCGCAAAGTTGAACTATGTCTTGAAGACGATCGTCCTGTTTTGGTTACCCTATTCGTTGTCAGCCGCAACCTTCGGCACCGTGGTGCCGTTAGTGGGCGGGGCGACGGACATCGTGCTGGATTCGGCGCGCAATCGCCTCTATTTAGTTGGCGTGCCCGATACGCTGCAGATCTACTCGATTCCGGACCGGCGCTTCCTCAACTCAATTCGCACCGATGCCCTGGCGCTTTCGCTGGCCATGACGCGCGACGGCAAGTTTCTCTACATCGCTTGCCATAACTCTTCGTCGCTGAACGTGGTGGATCTGGCCACGCTGCAGATCGTCAAACGCATCAGTTTACCGGCGCGGCCGGAAGGCTTGGCCATCGGCAACGACGACAAAGTGCTGATTTCGACCATCGGTACGGGAGCGGGGAACGCGCAAAACATCCTGCTGCTGTATGATCCGGCCGCGGAATCTTCGGGGCAGGCGATTTCGGCGATCCCGGTGTCGCCGCCGCCGCCCACGCCACCGGTGCTGCCGGCCCCCTCGGGACGAACGTTTCAGGCCAATCGGAGCCAATTGTTGGCCTCTGGCGATGGCAGCTTTATTGTCGGCATCAACTTGCCCAATGCCACCACGCGCTCGGTATTTGTTTACGAAGTAGCTTCGAATAGCGTCCTGCGGAGCCGGTCGCTGACGGGCGCTTCGAGTGTGCTGGCGATCGCGCCGGATAACAGCCGGTTCATGGCGGGGCTGACGCTATTCGACTTGCAGACGCTGGAGGTGATCGCCCAGCAGAACCTGGCCAATGCGCCTTATCCGATCCCATCGAACACGAACTTCAACACCCAAGTGAACCAGGGGGGCAGTGTGTTCACGCCGGACAACCGCACGGTGTACGGCGCTTTCAATGTGGCGCCAGTGGCGAATCCGCCGGCCCGGGCCAACATCGCGCAGTTGATGTATTCTGACCCCGACAATTTGCTGATCCGGGGCGCGTTGCAGACTCCCGAAAACCTGGCCGGCAAGATGTTGATTTCGGCCGACGGGGCCAATATTTACGCACTATCCGAGAGTGGCTTTGTCATTTTCCCAATCTCCACCCTGAACCAAAGCACGGTGTTGACCCCCGAGCGGACGGCGATTCTGCTGGCCAATGACCAATGCGGTGTGGTCGCGAACCAGAAGACGGCGCGCATCACCTTGCGCAACGACGGCCGTGGCAACCTGGGACCGGTAATCACCCAGTTAGTGGACGCCACCAATAACCCTTCTGGCCTGGGCGGCGTGGGCGGCATCGGCGGCGGCGTGGTCGTTGGCATTGGAGGCGGTGGCTTCCCGGGGATTCCTGGCGGCGGCGTGATTGCCATTCCGGGCGGCGGCGCGATTCAGATTCCGGGCTTCGGCGGCTTTCCGGGCTTCGGGGTCCCCAATAATGCGGCGAACGCGCTGGCCAATACGGCCCCCACCGTCCGTAGCGTCGCCGGGGCCGACCCGAGCCTCGACTTCTCGATTGCCACCGCCAACCGCACCATTGGCACGGTGACGCCTTCACATAGCTACCTGCTGCAAGCGCCGCTGGCCGTGAACCTGCCGTCGCGCGTCACGGTCTATCAGAACAATCGCAACTCCGAAGCGCGGGGCGACGTGATGGTGATCGAGACCGGCATCTCGACGAATGAGGGCCTGGTGGATCTGGTGATGGATACGCCGCGCCAGCGCATCTACATTGCCAACTCGGGCTTGAATCGCGTCGAAGTTTTCGATATCCGGACGCGCACGATGATGGCACCGATCAAGGTGGGGCAATTGCCGCGCGCCCTGGCGCTGGCGCTCGATGGCACGCTGCTCTATGTGGCCAATTCGGGCGGCGAGAGCATCACCGTCGTGGACCTGGATAAGCGCACCACCATTCGGCGGATTAAGTTTCCGCCGATTCCCTTTAACTCGAACGCGGTGCTGATTACGCCGCAAGCGTTGGTAACCACGCAGCGGGGCCTGATGGTGATCATGAACAACGGCACCATCTGGCGCGCAGTGGGCGACGAACTGGTGCCGCGCGACCTGAGCGCCATTATCGGCGCCACCACCATTCCGGCGCCGCGTACGATGGCCGCTACGCCGAACGGCGAATACGCCCTGTTGCTGGCCGGCAATGGCAACGTGTATCTGTACGACGCGCTGGCCGACCAGTTTGTGCAATCGCGCACGGTTTTCGCGGGAACGTCGCTGAGTTCAGGCTTTTATGGCCCGGTGGCCGCTGGTCCGCGGGGACAGTATTTTCTGGTGAACAACACGGTGTTGAACCAAAGCCTGACGCCGTTGTTTAGCGCGCAAAGCAACACGGCGGCGATCGGCGGGCGGCCGGGGCAAGCCATGACATTCTCGAATACGCCGATTCCGGCGGTGACACCGGTAGGGGCCAACAGCTTCCTGCGGGTCACGCTGGCGACCACTTCCACCACCAGCGTGGGCGCGGCGGCGCTGGAGATGGTGGATAGCAATTCCGGCAACGTCATGCGCCGGCTGGAGATGCTGGAAGGCCCGGCGTTTACGGTGAACAACCAACGCCAGAACGTGGTGGGACGGACGATGGTGGTGGACGCCACCGGCACCAACGCCTACGTCATCACGGCCAGTGGCCTGAGCATCGTGCCGCTAGACCAAACGGTGCCCGCAGCCGATCGCCCGGCACCGAATCAGAATGGCACGGTATCGCTGGCGAGCTATCTGCCGCCGGTGGCCCAAGGCGGGCTGATCTCGATCTTCGGCCGCAACTTGGCGGAGAGCGCCACGGCGCGCACGGGAGCGCCTTTGCCCACCACCCTGGGCGGCGTCTGCGCGACGCTTAATAACATTCCGATCCCCATCATCATGACCTCGCCCACGCAGATCAATGCGCAGGTGCCCCCCGAATTCGCCGCTGGCCGCTTTCCGCTCCTGGTGCGCAATTTGAATAAAAAGGCCGCCGCGTTGTTGGCGACACAATTGACCGTGGCCAAGTATGCGCCGGCCGTTTTTGTGCAGGCGGAAAATAAACAGGCCGCCATCTATCATGAGAACGGCCAGCCGGTGACGGCGGCCAACCCGACGACGCGCGACCGCCGGCTCACCATTTACGCCACTGGCTTAGGGCTTACCAAGGGTACGAAGGTGGTAGGTGGCACGCCGGCTCCTGAGGGTACGACGACGGACAAGGTGGAGGTCTTTTTTGGCGACCCACGCTTTTCGCAGTCGGACGTCGCAGTCGAAAGCAGCCGCTTGCTGCCGGGCAGCATTGGCGTTTACGAAATCAAGGTTTATGTGCCGGGCGAACGCATGCGCGGCCCGGCGCTGCCGGTGACGATCAAGATTGGCGGCGTCAGTTCGCCGGTAAACGGACCCTTGCCACCCACGGTAGCCGTGGAATAATGAGGGGATGAAGACCTTCCTGCTCGCCATTTGCGCAGTTACTCTGCTCGCCAAGAATCAAGACCTGGGCAAGCCGCTTACCCTCAAGCAGCCGATGAACGTTGGCACGGTGGTATCGACGCCAGAGCCGCTGATTGGCAAGGTGGTGCAGGTGAAGGGCAAAGTGACCGAGGTCTGCACGATGGCCGGTTGCTGGATGGCGTTGGTGGATCCAGAAACCAACCAGACCCTGCGCGTCAAAGTGAACGACGGCGAGATCGTTTTCCCGAAGGAAGCCGTGGGCAAGCTGGCCATCGCCGAGGGGACGCTCAAAAAGCTCGTGCTCACCAAGGAGCAGACGGTAGCGCGCATGAAGCATGAGGCGGACGAGACGGGGCGCAAGTTCGATGCTTCGAAGATCACGGCGGGCATGACGATTTACCAGATCGATGGCACGGGCGCACGCTTGCTGGAATAGGTCGCTGCGGAGGGCCTTTTGGGTATTCCGCTCGCTGGGACATCGGAGATCACGGGGCATGGCGCATCCTCGTGTGGGTAACACTTGTCTTGGGTTACGGTTAGAAGAAAGTCCAGCAAGCCTCGGGCTTCCCAAATTGAGCCAGCGCGGTAGCCACCGATTCCAATGAGTAAGCCTTGCAAACACGACGGCACTGTGCCCAATCGATCATGCGTGTATGATGAGAGCAATCCAAGACTAGGAGTAGCGTCAAATGGGCGAGCAGATCGATTATTTCCACTACGAAGAAGAGTCCGAAAGCTTTGAAGACTTTGGCAAAGTGAACGATAGCCAGATTTGGCTAGCTCGCGATTTCATGTCGATGTTGGGGTACGAAAGCTTCAGCAGCTTCGAGAACGCAATCAACAAGGCCATCCAGGCCTGTACTACGCTCAAGATCCCAGTCCTCGGCAACTTCACCCAGGTTGAGCGAGATGTTGATGGAAAGCTGGTTCGAGACTACAAACTATCTCGTTTTGCGTGCTATCTGACCGCCGTGAACGGCGATTCGAAGAAGCCCCAAATCGCGAAGGCGCAAGCATACTTTGCCGCGCTTGCAGAATCCGTCTATCAACATGCGCAGAAGATTGAGAATGTTGAGCGCCTCCTGGTAAGGGATGAGATTTCGGAACGGGAACGATCCCTATCGGGTGTGGCCAAAAGGCCGCCGGGGTTGAAGTTTATGCCTACTTTCAAAACGAGGGCTATAGAGGCATGTACAACATGAACCTGGGCAAGCTGAAAGAGTTCAAGGGCGTATCGAACAGGTCGTGTCTTCTTGATTTCATGGGAAAGGAAGAACTTGCCGCTAACTTATTTCGCATCACTCAGACGGAAGCTAAGATAAAGAGCGAAGGCATTAGAGGACAGAGGCCTCGAGTCGGCGGCATTTGAAGTAGGTCGAAAAGTTCGGCGCGCGATGGATGAAATCAGCGGAACCTCCCCGGAAAATTTGCCCGCAGTCGAAGAAACATGGCATCTGTCAGGCGCGGATTGAAGCAGGCTCAAAAGAAGTTCTCAACCATCGACAAGACTGACAGCAAGAAGATAGCCCCACCCACGAAGTAAATAAATTAGTTCGAGCCCCGCTCCCCGCAACGGACGAGATTAGGTGAGGCGGGAGTCGTCTTCCACATACGTAGGGCGGATCATCAACACCAGCACAATCGAAATGAGAGCCACGCTGGCGAAGATGCCAAAGATGGCCATGAGGGGCAATTGGTGGTCGCGGAGGATGCCGAAGCCCAGGTCGGCAAGGCCGCCGCAACTGATGCTCACCAGGTTCATGAGGCCGTAGCCGGTGGCGCGAAGGTTTGGGCGGGTGATCTGGCAGAGGATGGGCATGTTGTTGGCATCGAAGAGTCCCCAGCCGAGGCCGAAGACGATTAAGAAGGCGATGGCGACGCCGAGGAGACCGGTGCGGGGGGAGTAGCCGACGCCGATCATGGCGATGACGATGAGGCCCATGCCGAGGGCGCTGGTGTAGATGCGACCGCGCGGGGTGCGGCGCATCCAACGGTCGGCGAGCCAACCGCCGGCGAAGGCGGCGACGATGGCGGCGACCATCCAATAGAGCGTGGCCGAGACGCCGGCTTTGCCTTGGCCGATGCCGAACTCAGTCTTCAAAATGGCGGGCATCCAGTCGCGAACGATCCAGCCGGCCATGGCGGGGAGGGTGAAGTAGACCACCAGCAGGCGAAAGGAAGGATTGCGGAGCAGTTCGCTCAGGGCGGAAACGGGGGAGTTCGTTTCGGTCTTCACCTGCGGAGCATTGCGTAGGAGGAGGAAGAGGGGCACGGCGTAAAGCAGGCCGATGAGGCCGCAGCTCTCAAACATCCAGCGCCAGCCGTAGGCGGGATGGTCGGCCGCGTAACCGCTGAAGCCGCCGATGATGACGCCAATGTAGATGCCCATCTGATGCATGCCCACGGCGCGCGAACGGGTTTCGCCCAGATGGTAGTCAGCGATGAGGGCGAGGGCGGCGGGAATGTAGAAAGCCTCGCTGATGCCCATGACGGCGCGGGTGAGCAAGAGCTGATCGTAGGTGGTGACTTGGCCGGTGGCCCAGGTGATGGCCGACCAGACGACCAGGCTGGCGGTGATGACATGGCGGCGGCTGTAGCGGTCGGCCAGATAGCCACCGACCGGGCTGAGGAAGGCGTAGGTCCACTTGAAGAGGGCCAGGATTTTGCCCCAGTTGGCCTCAGAGCCAATGCCGGGGATGTCGGCCATGAGCGAGAACTTCATGGCGGCGAGCATCTGGCGGTCAAGGTAGTTCAGCAGCGCGACCGGCACCAGCAGGGCGACGACAATCCAGGCGTATCGGAGAGGCACCTAACAACTGTACGGCGAAGCGCGAGGCGCTGGCGAGCGTCGTAGTCGGCCCACGTTCCAGCCGAGAACCGAGGGTTGGCGTTTTTAGAAGCGATAGTAAAGGCTGAACTGCAGGAAGCGGGCGCCGTTGCCGTTGACCCCGGTGATGCGGTTGAAGTTGACGCTGTTGATGTCCTGCTCTACCCCGATCGCAAAGGACGGGTGATTCGGCAGGTTGAAAGCATCAGCGCCAAACTCCAGTGAGTGGCGTTCGCCGATGGAGATCTTCTTCTTGAGCGACATATCCAGGAAGAAGCTTCGCGGACCGCTAAACATGCGGCGTTGCAGGTTCCCCACATTTCCTGCCGTCGGGTTAAAGAACGCCTGGTTAGGAAACGGCGGCGTACCGTCGCTGTTGACGCCACGGCCAGCCAGCGTGTAGCTCTTGTTGATGAACAGAACGCCATCGGTCTTGTCGAGAGTAAATACCTTGGCGACGATGTCTTCGTAGGTGAGGGCGCTGACGGCCGTGTTGCGGCCCGTGGAGCGCGGACCACGGTTCAGCGTGCCGCGTTGAGACAGCACCGAGAACGGGAAGCCTGCCAGCCAGCTTTGGTTGGCCGAAACACTCCAGCCGCCCACCACGTGGTTCACCGCCCGATTGCCGCTGAAGCGCTTGCCAGCGCCGAAGGGCAGGTCGTAGCTGGCGTTGATTTTGAAGGCTTGGCGCAGGTCAAACGGAGCGCGGGCGCGTTCGAGGTTGTTGTTGCCGAAATCGAGGAAAGGCTCGAAGCGGGTTTGATCGTCGCCGGAGACGTCGCTCAACACCTTCGACCAGGTGTAGTTGGCCTGGAAGAACAACGAGCGCACACGGCGGCGGACATCGATTTGGAGGGCGTTGTAAGTGGAGTTGGCACCATTGCCGATCACGTTGGCGGCCAGCGCGTTGGGGTTCCGGAAGAAATTGATGCTGCCTTGCTGATTGTTGATTTGCAGGTTGGCGGCCAGGGTACCCACCTCGCCTTGGCGGATGAGTTGTTGGTTGGCAGCTGATGCAACATTAAAGGCGGAGCTCAAACCGGGGAAATTCGCCTGGGTACCTGCTTGTACACGGCGGAAGTCAGCAAGGAAGCCATTGTTGATGATATCCACCTGGTTGTAGTCATAGGCGCGCAGCAGTTTGGTGCCGTGGTTGCCGACAAAGCGAGCTTCCACCACCGTGCCCTTGATCTCATGCTGGATGCCTAGAGAAAACGTCTGCAGATAGGGTGTGGCGAGGTTAAATTCTGGGGTGCCCAACGCCACTTGGCGGTTAGCGGCATAGAGGTCGGTAAGTTTGATGGGCGCGGCGAAAGCGGCGGGTGAAAGGGACGGAACAGTGGCGAGGGTGTTGTTCAAATTGAATTGCCCAATCGTCGTGTTCAACCCCCCATTCGTATTGGCGCTGTTGCGAATGGAGGTGAGCATGTCGTCGTTAAAAAACGAAATGCCGTAGGAGCCCCGAATGGCCGTCTTGCCGTTGCCGAAAGGATCGTAAGCGAAGCCGATCGTCGGCGCAAAATTATTGCGATCCGGCTTGTACAGCGAGCGCCCATCCTTGTTGACGAAATCGAAGGCGGCATTCGGGTTGCGCACGGTGGAGACCACGTTGCCGCCAACGATGTTCGGAAGGAGGAAGAGGTTATTGTCTTCCTTGAGCACCGTCCAGTATTCGTAGCGCAGGCCCATGGTGAGCGTTAGCCGCTTGTGCAGCTTCCAACGGTCCTGGAAGTAGAGCGAGTGCGTATCGTTTGAAAAATTACGCCGTTCGCCCACGCCTTTGTCGAAGCCGGAGGTGGGGTTGTTGACGAAGAAGGATTGCTGGACGTTGGTGACAAAGCCAGCGAGGGTGGCCAGGTAGTCATTGGCGCGAGTAAGGTCCTGGCCGGTGACGCCTGCTTGGGCTGGGGTGAGTCCCGTCTGGTTCGCGCTGATGCCGAGGGTGGCGGCGAGAATGGAACCGCCGTCGTTATAGGCAAAGTTGCGAGTCAGTTGGGCTTGATAGCCGAAAGAGAAATCGTGCTTGCCCTTGAGCCAGTTCGCATTGTCCTGGAAGGAATAGATCCGGGTGCGGCGGCCTTGGGGCAGGAAGGAATTGGTCGGGAAGGTAAAAAGGGTGGTTGGCGCCGGGTTGACGATGGCGGCAGGAATGGCGCTGACGACGCCGAAGATGCTGGGGCTCTTGAGGAAGCCGCCACGGAGTTCGTTGGTGAGCGTGGGCGTGATCGTCGAACGCCAGCCTAAGCTCAAAAAGTTGCGTGTGGCGTCGGTATTGTTCGGCGGAATGGGGTCGTAAAAGCGGGCGGTGATGTCCGGACGGTCGTTGTATTCCGACGTGCGGTTGTAAGTGCCGAAGAAGCTATTGGACGGGTTCAGGTAATAATCCCAGCGATTGACGAACTGGTCGCGGACGGTGTTGGCCTGTGCGTTGAAGCGGTAACCGCTCGTCAGAATCTGATCACCGGCATCGGTGCT
>JAYVUQ010000898.1:0-3376 GCA_043787785.1 Bryobacteraceae bacterium | reverse complement strand
GTCGCCTGCCGCCACCATAGAAGAATATGGGTGTCGAGTACCGCCCGCGTCAACTCTGGAGAACTTCCCAGTCTGAGGAGGTGTCGAGGTCGATCAGATCCCCGCAAAATACCGCCGTCCCGGCCCCACTCCCACCCAGGGGCGGCACCACGTCAGAGATCGGAACCAGGCGAGCTACCGGCTTGCCGTGTTTCGTCACCACGATGGTCGCCTGCCGCTCGGCGACTTGATCCAGCAGTTGGAGGCACTTCGCTTTGAATTCGGAGGCGGAGATTTCGCTTGGGATAGTCATAACCATGATTTTACCTTATGACTAGTCACTCTGGTCATCTGCCTTCACCGTGACGGACGCGTGGATAGGGCGTGGACCAACCCTTGACGGAATGCCAGATGACACGATCGAGCAGGTCGGCGGGGGCTTCGTCGGGCTCGGTGAAGTCCATGCGGAGGGAGGCCTCGGCGGCTTCTTTTTCGGGACCGTGGAGGCCTTTGAGCGGCGGGTTCATTTCGTCCAGCGGGATGCGATTGGGCTCGGCTTGGTAGGGGGTGAGGTCGGGCTGGGAAGCGAAGACGGGGAACATGGGTTCGGCGGCGAGGTCGAATTGGTTTTGTGGGGGCAGGCCGAGCAGGTGCTGGATGGTGCGGTAGAGGTGAATGGTGGTGTAGAAGGTGGAGTCGATCACTTTGCGCTTGATCCAGGGCCCGATGGCCATGCCGATGGTGCGGTGGCCATCGACGTGGTCGAGTCCGCTTTGGGCGTCGTCTTCGGTGACGAAGATGACGGAGTCTTTCCAGTAACGGCTTTTGGAGATGGCTTCGACGAGGCGGCCCAGCGCAAGGTCATTGTCGGCGACCATGGCGCGGGGCGTGGGGTAGCCGGGCGAGGTGCCACTGGTGTGGTCCTGCGGCAGGAGAATCACATTGAGCCGGGGCAGGTTGCCGTTTTTCTCGAAATCGCGAAACTCGGTTAGGAAACGATCGACGCGTACTTGATCAGGCACCATGAGGCCGTAGGCGGGGACGTTCGGCGAGTAGACATCGCGCAGGCCAACGATCTGGGCTCGTGGGGTAATCGTTACATGATGGGTGCCATTTTTCCAATCGGCGTAGATATCGGACCACGTGGCTTTGGCGGGAGCGATGGTATTGAGGCCGCGTTCCCCGTAACTGCGCACGGTGACGCCATGGACTTTGGCGGCATCCCACAGAAAGTCATTGGGGGCGAAGAGCATTGGGTTTTGATCGTTACGGCCATTGCTGTATTTATGTACCCAATCACTCGCGTAGCCTTGGGTACACCAGCGATGGCCGAGCGCGGATTGATCGGCCGGGGTGTAGAAATTATCGAGAAGAACATACTGTTCGGCCAACTTATGATGGTTGGGAGTTACTTCGCGGCCGAAGTGGACTAACTTAGGGTCGCCATTACCTTGGGGCAAATCGCCGAAGATTTGGTCGTAAGTGCGGTTCTCTTTGATGACGTAAAAGACATGGCGGATCGGCGCAATTTTGCCTTTCAGTCCACGGTGTAACTCGCCCTGGTCATCGGCGCGGACCGACTTAGTCCAGGCGGCTAACTGCTGTTGAGCCGGCACGGGCACGACGGTGACGAGCCCTTTGCGGTTGGTGTAACTAGGCGGCAGCGAACCAAGGCCGTAGCCGCTGGCGATGAGTAAGTCTTTTTCATTGAGAGAGAGCGCGACGGCCGTCGGGTACCAGCCGGCCGGAACGAAGCCCTTGGTCTTCCCGCTAACCGTATCGACGATAGCCACGGCATTGTCGGCGCCATTGGCGACGTACAGCGTGTGGCCATCGCGGCTGATGGCGAGAGCGTTGGGCGCACTGCCTAGCGGCGCTTTGGGCGTGATGCGGGCGGCAAGAGTGGCAACGACACGGTCGGTCGAAGTGTCGATGACGGAGACCGAGTCGCTGTTGGCGTTGGCGACGTAAAGACGATCGCCGCGTAGGGCGAGCGCGCTGGGATGAAGGCCGGTTTCGATTTCGCGCACGACGCGGCGAGTGGCCAGGTCGACCACCGAGACGGTGCCCGATTGGGGAATGCCGGTGCGCGGGTCAACCACGACGGGGAACACTCCATCGGTGGTGTCGCCGGGGCCGGGACGGCGACCGCCCCAATTAGAAACGTAGGCCTTGGATCCCGTAACGGCGACGGTATAGGGATAGCTGCCGACGGCGACCCTTTCCACTTGGCGGGTGGGTAGGTGAACGATGGCCAAGGCGTGCTTTTGATTCAGCGCCACCAGGACATCGTCGCCGGTGACGGCGAGTCCGCTGGGCGCGCCGTCCAGTTTGACGACGCCGGCGGCGGAGAAGTTCGCGCCTTGGCGGCGGAAGAGCTTGAGCTCCTGATCCTGCCCGCCACCGACGAAAAGCTGTTGGCCGTCAACAGAGAAAGCCACGCCGACGAAGCTATCGCCCAAGGGGATGGTCTGTTGCACTTTGCGGCTGGCGAGGTGAATGAGGTGCAGAGCGCGAGGGGCAAAATTAGACCCGGTGACGACGGCGACGAGGCTGCCGTCGGGGCTCAGGGTAAGGCCCAAAGGACGGTCGTTCACTTCAATCGGGGTGCCCACGGGAGAGACAATTTGCCCGGTGGGCAAGAGATAGCGGCCATCGGCAAGCTTGCCCGGCCGCACCGTCAAGAGCACTCCGCCAATTAATCCCATCGCCAAGAGAGCCAAGATCCATCGCATGGCGGGCAGCGTAGCACACCTTCGTCTACGCCGCAGCCTTAGGCCGCATCAATGTCAACGGTTTTTAGAAATGTCCCCTTTCGTATGTTCCGCAACCGCGCCTCGGTCTCGTTCGGTGAGCCCAGGGCTGGCCTGTCGTGGTAGCTCTTCCGCCAAGGGTGGTTCGGCAAAGGTGCGGTGGGCGTCACCGGCCTGGGCCGTTTCCGCGCAAAAACCAGCGACAGTTGCGGCTATGCTGTTGCCGCTATCATGGGGAGGAAACATGATCATCGCCATTATGGACGACCTCATCTTTGGGGTGAGGATTCAGGAAGCGGCTCGCCGGGCGGGGCAGCCGATTGAGTTTGTTGCGCAAGCGAATCTGGCCCTTGCCAAAGCAGCCGCCCCGGGCGCGCGCGTCATCCTCGACCTGAACCTGAAAGGCGTCGATACCGTCGATGTGATCCGCCGGTGCAAGAAGCTGGGTGTTCCGGTAGTCGCTTACGTCGCCCACGTTCAGGTGGAACTGCGCCGGGCAGCCGAACTTGCCGGTGCCGACCAGGTGCTGGCCCGGTCCAGCTTTGTCACCAAGATTGATCAATTGGTGCAGCCGACGCCGGAAAGTATCCACGGCTAGAGAAACCGCACGGTGAAGTGGACCGTCTGGAGACCCTATCCAGTTC
>JAYVUQ010000897.1:0-6469 GCA_043787785.1 Bryobacteraceae bacterium | reverse complement strand
GTGTGTCGCCCCGTAGCCGTGTCAGGTGCCCTGGGTCCCCTGCGGACTCGTCAGTTTTGCGTCGATGTAGGTGGCCTGATCGCCCCCATTGCTCCCGCTGGGCCCATTTGCGGGTATCCTATTTCTCTACGGCCCTGTGCGGTCTTTTCTTAGGTCGTGCCAGGCACGCCTCGATGTCATTCTTAGGTCGTGCCAGGCACGCCTCGATGCCAGGCACGCTTCGATGCCAGGCACGCCTCGATCCAGGCACGCCTCGATGTTTCCAGGCACGCCTCGATGAGGCACGCCTCGATGTGTCGCCCCGTAGCCGTGTCAGGTGCCCTGGGTCCCCTGCGGACTCGTCAGTTTTGCGTCGATGTAGGTGGGCTCATCGCCCCCATTGCTCCCGCTTGGCCCCTTTGCGGGTATCCTATTTCTCTACGGTCTCTTGCGGTCTTTTCTTAAGTCGTGCCAGGCACGCCTCGATGCCAGGCACGCCTCGATGTGAACTCGGTCTGTGCCAGGCATGACTCCGTCCCAGGCATGACTCGGTCCCCGGCATGACTCGGTCACTCGGTCCCCAGGCATGACTCGGTCAAGTTGAAGAGGTGCGGGAATCATCGGCCGCACGAGGTCCAGATCGACGCGAAAATTGAGTAGGATTCGGCGGCGAATGTTGCCCGCGAGCACCGGCAGCACCGGCAGCATCACTAGGAGATGATGCCTTGGACAACGTTGCCGGCCACATCGGTGAGGCGGAAGTCGCGGCCGCTGTAGCGATAAGTTAGGCGTTTGTGGTCGAGGCCGAGTTGGTGCAGGATGGTGGCGTGTAAGTCGTGTAAGTGGACTTTGTTTTCGACGGCGGCGAAGCCGAATTCGTCGGTGGAGCCATAGGCGGTGCCGCCTTGGAAGCCGCCGCCGGCGACTAAGTAGGTGAAGCCTTCCGAGTTATGGTCGCGGCCGTTTTGGACGTTGATGCGGCCGGAAGTCTCTACCGACGGGGTGCGGCCGAACTCGCCGCCGATGACGACGATGGTGTCTTTGAGTAAGCCGGATTGTTTGAGGTCAGTAAGCAGAGCAGCGATGGGTTGGTCGGCTTGGCGGGCCAGGTCACGGTGGACGAGGATGTCGTGGTGGCTGTCCCAAGGGATGTCTTCGCCAAAGTAGACCTGGACGACGCGGACGCCGCGTTCCACCAGGCGGCGGGCGACAAGGCAGCCGCGGGCGAAGTCACCGTCGCGGGTGGCGGAGCGGCGCTTCGAGTTACTAACGGCGACTTGGTCCGGGATGCCGTAGCGCTCGCGGACGGCCGGTGTTTCTTTGCGGACATCGAAGGCGTCAAGGGCTTCGACCTGCATGCTGAAGGCGGTCTCCATGGCGGCGATGCGGCCTTCGAGATTGCTATCGGTACCGCGCCGCTCCAGATCGAGTTTATTTAAGGCGTGCACTAAATCGAGTTGGCGGCGTTGGTCCTGGCGGCCGATGCGGCGATTGGTGAGATTTTGGATCATCTTCTCCGGGTCGCTTTCGTCGGTGGGGACGTAAGTGCCCTGGTAAGCAGAGGGCAAATAGCCATTGCTCCAGAGTTGGGGGCCGACGTGCGGGGTACCGGCGCAGAGGGCGACGAAGCCGGGCAGGTTCTGATTTTCGGTGCCGAGGCCGTAAGTGATCCAGGAGCCCATGGATGGGTGGCCGGCGATGAGGCGGCCGGAGTTCATTTGGGTGATGGCTTGTTCATGCGAGGGTAAATCGGTATGCATGGAGCGGATGACGCAGACATCGTCGATGCAGGCGCCTAACTTGGGGAATAAGTCACTTACTTCGAGGCCGCTTTGGCCGTACTTCTTGAATTGCCAAGGCGAGCCCAGGAGGCGGGCGTTGCGCATGTCCTTACCCTTTTTGCCGTTCTTCAAAAACTCTTCGGGGATACCTTGGCCGTCGTACTTCGAGAGCAATGGCTTCGGGTCGAACGAATCCACCTGGGAGGGGCCGCCATTGAGGAATAAGTAGATGACGTGTTTGGCCTTGGGGGCGAAGTGGGGCTGTTGGCTGGCGGCCTGGACGACGCCGAGCATGCCGAAGCCGGCTCCGAGGGTCTTTAGTGCGTCACGTCGAGTAAGTGGCATAGGAATTCCTTAGTTGATGAGCACGAATTCGTTTGAGTTCAGAAGGGCTTGCGCGTATTGGGTCCAGTTGCCTTGCTTTAAGAACTCGCGGGCAAGCTTCAATTCGCTTTCGCCGGGCGGGCGACCGTAGATGGCGCGGTAGAGTTGTGGAACGTCCTGGGTTTTGGCGAGTTTGGCCGCCCGGTCCATGGCGAAGTCGCCGTTTAAGAGGAATAACTGCTGGGGCGGCGTGATGGTGGAAGAGCGCTTGTCGCTGGTGAGGTTGGGGTTGGGGAAATCAAAGAGGGCCAGGGAGGGGTCTAGCTTGCGGCGGCTGACGAAGCCATAAACACTGCGGCGTTTATTCAAGGGATCGCCGATCTTACTAGGCGGACCGCCGATGGCGAGGTCGAGTTCGCCAGTAACTGCCAGGAGAGAATCACGCAGAGCTTCCGCATCGAGACGCCGGACATTGGCGCGCCAGAGTAAGCGGTTATCGGGGTCAATATCCAGGTTGGCGGTTACTTTGGTGGAGCTAAGTTGATACGCGGCCGAGAGCATGATCTCACGATGGATCGCCTTCGGGCTCCAGCCGCTTTCGATGAAGCGAGCAGCCAGATAATCGAGCACTTCGGGGTGGCTGGGACGATCGCCCATGAAGCCGAAGTCTGAGGGCGTGCGGACGATGCCAGCGCCAAAGTGATCTTGCCAGATACGGTTGACGGCGACGCGGGCAGTAAGTGGATTTTTGGGATTGGCAATGGCTTCGGCTAACTCCAGACGGCCCGCGCCCTGGGTGAAGGGCTGGCCATCGGAGAGCACAGTAAGGAAACGGCGAGGCACTTCTTCGCCCAGGTTGGCGGCGCTCCCGAAGATACGGACGCGCTCGATCTTCATCGTTTTCGCGTCTGCGATGGTGTGGAAGAAGGGGTACTGGGGCGGGAGTTTCGCTTGGAGCGTTTTGAGGTCAGCGCGGAGGCGGCCTAAGTGATTCTTATATTCGCCCGAGAAGAAGCGCTCGACGGTGCCGTCGCTGGTGAGGTAGCCGCGGTTAGGCCCGTAGAAGAGCAGGCCGTCATCTTCCTGCTTAAACTCGCGGCCATAGAAGTCGCTGAAGAAGAGGTCGCGCCAGAGGTAGAAACTGGCGGGCTTGAGGGCGGTGGCTTCTTCGGCGGCACCGTCTTTGCGCTTCTTAAGTCCCGCGCGGAGGGCATTTTCGTCGTCGACGTCCTGGCGTTCCTTGAGGACGGCCAGCACGCGCTCCTCAAAGGCATGGGCGTCGAAGTGGTTACTATTCCAATCCTTCAAGTAAGGATGATCTTTTTGCGGATTGGCGAGATACTTTACCCAACGATCGAATGTTTCTTCATCGAGCGTCTCGCCCGCCGCGACCGCTTTCTGATTCTGGCCGTCTTTGAGCACTTGGCGGGCGGCAGTAACGTAGCGTTCGGTTTGGAGCGCAAGCATCTTGGCGATTTGGGTGGCCTGGTCATGCAGAAAATCGCGGATGACGAGTTGCTGCTGGTCGAGTAATTTCTTCTGCGCCTTCCAAGTCTGGACGGCCGCTTCGTCGGCTAGGGGAACCTCACTGTCTTGGGTGCTTTCAAAGACACCGAGCAGGGCGTAGTAGTCGGTGGTGGGGATGGGGTCGAACTTATGGTCGTGGCACTGGGCGCAACCGGTGGTAAGACCGAGAAAGACGCGGCCGGTGATGTCGACGCGGTCATCTTGAGTGTGGGGACGGAGGCCGAAGAGGCCGAGGCCGCCCGCGTATTTCTTCAGGTCGCCCATCTGGTCGCCGGCGAGTTGCGCTTTGAGGAACTGATCGTAAGGCAGATCCTGATTGACGGCGTTGATGACCCAGTCGCGATAACGAAAGGCGTTGGCATAGGGGGCTTCGACTTCGGCTTCGAGCTTGTCGTCGGAGTAACGGGCGAGGTCGAGCCAGTGGCGGCCCCAGCGCTCCCCGTATTGGGGCGAGGCGAGTAAGCGGTCAATCACTTTGGCGAAGGCGGTGGGGGACCGGTCCTGTGCGAAGGCATCGATCTCGGCGGCGGTGGGCGGCAGGCCCACTAAGTCATAGTAAGCGCGGCGGAGCAAGGTGCGGCGATCGGCGGCGGGTGCGGGAACCACGTTCTTGGTTTCCATGCGGGCGAGCAGCAGGCGATCGAGATCGCCGTGGGCCCAGCCGGAATCCTTGACGGTGGGGATGGCGGGCTTCTTCACTGGCACCAAGGACCAGAAGTTCCGCTGCTCTGGCGTGATGACGTACTTCTTGCCCTTGTTGGCGATGGCGGCGGCGGATTCGGGCCAGTATGCGCCGGACTTCACCCATTCGGACAAGTCGGCAATCTGCTGGTTCGAGAGACGGGGCTGACCGGCGGGCATGCGCAGACGTTCGTGCTGATGGGTGACGGCCTGGATGAGCACGCTCTGCTCCGGTTTGCCGGGCACGAGCGAAGTGCCAATTTGCCCGCCTTTGATGAGGCCTTCGCGAGAAGACATGTCGAGCCCGCCCATACGGGTTTCCGAGTGACAGGGCAAGCAGTTTTTGACGAAGACGGGGCGGACGCGATTCTCGAAGAACTCGCGGGCTTCGGGAAGGTCAGCGCCAGTGGCCGAAACGGCGAATAGAACAACAGACAGCCGTAGTTTCACAAGTCTCACAGTGCTTCATATTTGATCACAATAGGGGGTGGGAGGGAAGCCCCGTGGCGGGCCGGAAGGAGCCGAAAGTCCTATGTCATACTGTCGGATGACATATTATTCATGCAGATGTGCGTGGAGGTAAGTTGCTAAGAGTATGCCCCTGTGGGGCAGTGAAGGAAGTTAGATTGTTATGCGTTTGTTTCTTGGGAATCTCCCTTTCAAGGCTTCAGAAGAGGATTTGACGGATCTGTTCCAGAGCGTTGGGGTAACGCCAGATTCGGTGCAGCTGATGCGGGACCGGCAGACTGGCCAGTCGCGCGGATTTGGCTTCGCCGAAGTGCCGGATGGCCAGGGGAATCAGGCCGTGGAGGCGGTGAATGGCCGACAGGTGATGGGCCGGGCGATTGTGGTGAACGAAGCGCGTCCGATGACGGAGCGCGGTAATGAGCGCGGGGGTGATCGCGGTTATGATCGCGGGGATAGCGGCGGAGGGCCGCCTCGCAATCGTTACTAGACATTTGGCAGAGCTCGTGAGGGTGGGTGCCCTGATGGTTCCGTTGATGTAGTGCCGCGACCGCTTGATTGTTACTTCTCCGTATACGACTTCCTATCGGGCCCGCCGCGTAAAAGGCGAGTTCAATTTAGCATAAACCTGAAATAATAAATCACTTATTCGCTGGCATGGGGATGAAGGCAACCCGCCGCTGACGCGACGGGCTCGGAAGTGCGTCTTGTTGAAATGGGAAGGAACCAAACGGTCAGGGCACTTGTTTTGAACGGGTGAAAAGTACTTCTCAAATGCAAAAGGCTTAGCCCGCTCTCTCGCAAACGAATGGCGATATGAGCCGGTCACCTTGGTTCCCGGATGGTGGGCCGATGTTCGGTGCAGCCGCTCGCCGGAGGCGAGACAGACCCTTCGTGGTCTGCAGCGCCCGCTTACTGCGTGCGCGGCTGGGACGCCGTCAAAATGGCGCTAGATGGTGATGGATTCGCCAGGAGACGGGCGATGAAGTTGGAGAGATGGCTGGTCTCCGATTTGGGCGGCGAAGGCGTCGGGGGTGCCGGTGAGGATGGGGAAAGTGCCCCAGTGAACCGGCAGGACCGCTTTGGGTTGCAGGAGACGGCAGGCGTAGGCGGCTTCTTTGACACCCATGGTGTAGAGATCGCCGATGGGAAGGACAGCCAGGTCGAGCGGGCCGTGCAGTTCGGCGATGAGGCGCATGTCACCAAAGATGCAGGTGTCACCGGCGAAATAAACTCGCCGGCCGTCGGCCTCTACGACAAAGCCCGCGGCTTCGCCCAAATAAACATTTCCGGTGGTGGAGGAAGAGTGTTGGGCGTGGGTCATGGTGGCGCGCAGATAACCGAGGTTAGCGGTGCCGCCCTTATTCATGCCCGTGATGCGGGCCATGCCCTGCCCCTCTAGCCATACGGCGAGTTCATGAATGGCCAGCACCTGGGGATGGAAGCGTTTGGCTAAAGCGGGCGTGTCGCCCAAGTGATCGGCATGACCGTGGGTGAGCAGAATCGCATCGCAGCGGTCGATGCGGTGGGCGACAGGATAAGTGGGGTTGCCGGTAATGAAGGGATCGATGAGGATCACTTCTCCCGAGGAGAGGGTTAACGACAAGGTGCTGTGGCCGAGCCAGGTGAGTTGCATAAAGTGATTACTCCTGTTGCCCGGTTTGTCCGTAGACGAGAGCACCGGTACGGCGGGTGAGTCGCAGGCCGTCGCC
>JAYVUQ010000896.1:0-3792 GCA_043787785.1 Bryobacteraceae bacterium | reverse complement strand
CGACGGCGATCGCCCCTGCGCTACGATCCCGTTTTGTCTTACTACTGCTCTTTTCGGCAGCGATTGCATTTCCCCAGGATCGCGGCACCATCCGCGGAACCGTGACTGACACCATCGGGGCCGCCGTCCCGGAGGCCGATATCACGATTCGCAACGTGGACACCGGCCTCAAACAGTCCATGGCTACGTCAGCAGCTTCCCCGCCGACCTGGCCAAGGCCACGTATATCCCCGGAACCGTCACCCCGTGAAGAGAGCCGTAATTTACGCTGGCAAAATCCGAAGCTAGTAGTTGAGTTGGCAACGCTTGCCGCACAGTGGCAGGCGGGACAAAAGGAATCAGGAGTTTCAAGATGATCTTTCGAATGTTTCTATTGCTGGGTCTGGCGGCACCGCTGCCGGCACAGACTTCTACCGGGACGCTGACTGGCACGGTGCTGGACGCCTCTGGGGCGGTGGTGCCGGGGGCCCACGTGATTCTGCTTGGGACTGAGACAGGGGAGCAGGTGCGTGAATTCAACACGAGCGCAACCGGGAACTTTGTGGCCCCGCTGTTGCGGCCTGCTGCCTATACGGTTGAAGTGACGGCGCAGGGGTTCAAACGGCTTGTGAGGCCGGGCATTGTGCTGCGCGTGGATGAACAATTGGCCTTGCGATTGACACTTGAGACGGGAGCGAGCACGGAATCAATCACGGTGGCGGCGACGGCGGAATTGCTAGAGGCGACGTCGAACACGGTGGGGCAAGTGGTGGATGAGCGTAACATCCAACAGTTGCCCTTGAACGGGCGGAATTATTTGGCGTTGGGGAACCTGACGGCCGGCGCGGTGCCAGCGACCCGATCCAGGGACCGGAGCTTTTCGGCGTACGGGAATCGTAGTCTTCAGAATGCGTTTTTGCTCGATGGGGCTCGCAATCAGAATTATCTTCGGGGACTGGATAACCGGGCCCGCGACGCCATGCGGCCGTCGCTCGAAGCGATCGAGGAGTTTAAGGTACAGACGTCGAATTACTCCGCAGAGTATGGAGCATCGGCGGGAGCGGTGGTGAATGTGGTGACCAAGTCGGGGACGAATCAATTTCACGGAAGCGCGTTCGAATTTGTGAGGAACAACAAGCTGGATGCGCGGGATTATTTTTTGCCCGCGACTTCAAGGCAACCTTTGTACATCCAGCATCAGTATGGCGGGAGTCTGGCTGGGCCTTTAATCCGGAACCGCGCGTGGTTTATGGGGGCCTACCAGCGGACGCACATATCGGAAGGGGATGTGGGAACGGCGACGATTCCGCTTGCGGCAGAGCGGAACGGAGTGTTTACGAATCAGATCTTCGATCCCTTGACGACACGCGTGAACCCTGCGGGAGAGGGATCGATTCGCACGCCGTTTCCGGGGAATTCGATTCCTTCTTCGAGATTTGACCGAGTGGGCAAGTCGCTGATAGATCGATTCCCGGAGCCCAATTTGCCTGGTGTGGCACGAAACTGGGTGTCGAACCCTCTGCAGGCAACGCGGAGCCACAACGCGACGACTCGAGGCGACGTGAAGTTGAGCGATAAAGACACGTTGTTTGTGCGGTTCTCTTTGGACAATGGATTGTTTTCCCGGTTGCCCGTATTGCCTATTGGGGCACAGACGGGAGTGGACCGGGAGATTCCGGCGCGATCCTGGGGCGTCGGCCATACGAGGATCATTAGCCCCGCGATTGTGAACGAACTTCGGTTTGCTTACAACTTCGTGGGGACGGTGCAGGATGCGACGCTGGCGCTGGACCCCGTGATTGCGAACTCGCTGGATGCGCGGGTGCAATCGTCAACTCCGACGTTTGGGATCAATGGGTACGCGACTTTAGGGGATCAGCCACCGAACTACGGGAACAATCCGGTAACGAAGCGGAGCAAGGTTTGGAATTTCTCCGACAACTTGTCCTGGGTGAGAAGGAAGCACACGATCAAGATGGGTTTTGACTTTCAGTATCTCGACATTCCAACGTTTGCCGCGCTGCAGGGGCGCGGCTCTTGGGGTTTTTCCGGGGTGTTTACCCAGAATCCTCAGTCGCGGCCAGGCACCGGATCGTCAGTGGCGGATGTCTTGTTGGGATATCCGAATACAATCACGATCGGGTCGCCGTCGGACTCGAATGAGCGAGCGCGGAACTACTACGGCTATGTGCAGGACGACTGGGCGATCACCTCACGGCTGACGTTGAATGTGGGGATACGCTATGAGATCACCTCGCCGTTTTACGACGCCAATAATCGACTGGCGAATCTGGTGCTGGAACCGGGAAGCCTGAACAACCAGTACATTATCGCTGGGGATAACCGTTTGCCGCGGTCGCTGCAAACGCTCGACCGGAATAACTTTGCGCCGCGCGTCGGGTTCGCTTATCGCGCGCCGCGAGGGTTGGTGGTCCGAGCCGGGGCAGGAATCTTTTTCGCTCAGGACGAAGGGTTTGGCGTTTCGCAGCGGCCGACAAACAATCCGCCTTTTGTCGGGTTTGGCGGGTTTAACGTGACCTCGGATCAGTTGAATGTGTCGTCCACGATTCCTCTGTCGGGAGCATTGCCCGCGCGTCCTTCCGCTCCAGACCCAGCGACGTATCGACTGCCGGTGAACAATACGGCTCAGATTCGTTCGTGGCCAACGCGCAATACGATTCCTTATGTGCAGCAGTGGAACCTCTCGTTGCAAAAGGAGATTGGCAAGAACTATGTGGCGGAGTTGAACTATGTCGGCAACCACGGTGTGAAGTTGTATGGAGCTTATGAGGGGAATCAGCCTACGCCGGGGCCGGGAGCGGTCAACAGCAGGCGACCGCTGGGCGGCATTGTGACTTCAGGTTCGGTATTGAGCGTTGCGCCATGGGTGACTTCGGCTTACAACGGCTTCAGTGGCAGGTTAGAGCGTAGATTTACCATGGGGTATTCTGTGCTTGCGGTGTACACGTTTGGCCGATCGCTCGACATGCAATCGAATATTGACTTATGCGACGGATGTGCTGGGTCGGCAGGGTCCGGGGCTGTTGTGGATTCGAGGAACCGGAGATTGAACTACGGCTTGTCGGATCATCATGTGGCGCAGCGGTTTGTATTGTCGGGGTTGATGGAGTTGCCGTTTGGAGCAGGCAAGGCGATGCTGAGCGACGGGTTGGCTTCGAAGTTGGCTGGAGGGTGGGCGCTATCGGGCATCACCACGCTGTCTACCGGGCTGCCATATACGGTGACTTTGAACTTCGATAACGCGAATACCGGTAATACGAATTGGCCGAATCGGGTGGGGTCGGGAAGGATCGATAATCCGAGCGTGAACCGCTGGATTGATCCAGCGGCGTTTGTGTTTCCCCCTGCGTTTGCCATTGGCAATGGGGGACGCAATACGCTGGTGGGGCCGGGCACGGTTTCTACCGATTTGAGCTTGCAGCGGAACTTCCGGTTGCCGCTGGGTGATAGGGGCAGGGCCGAGTTTCGAGCGGAGGCATTTAACTTGTTCAATACGCCGCAGTTTGGAAGCCCGAACTCTGCGCTGGGTAATCCGGCATTCGGGACGATTGGTGGCACCGCGCGATCGAACCGTCAGATGCAACTTGGGCTGCGGGTAATTTTCTAGCTGCGGGTGCGCCAGTGGTGACAAAGTTTGTAAGTGAGCTTTCGTTGCCTGCGAGTAAATATCTTAAGGCGGCGCGACGGCTGAGTTTTTAAGAAAACCGTCTAGAAAGCTTGTATTGGAACCGACATTGCCTTTCTGTTTCTAGCCCAATTCCCGCATTCGCGAAGAGACTCGCTTAGGAAGCT
>JAYVUQ010000895.1:0-3162 GCA_043787785.1 Bryobacteraceae bacterium | reverse complement strand
CGTTTTCGACAAGATTACCTGGGCGAACGTCTATTACGTCGGTGCCGAGAACTTTGACACCTCGCGCGGCAAGCGTAACTTCTGGGATACCGTGCTGTTGATCAATCCGAACCCGAAGGCGAATTTCTACGTCAACGTCGACATCGGGTCCAACGGTCGCCCGAACAGCAAGGGCTCCGACAAGTTTGGCGGCGTTGGCGTCGCCGGCCGCTTCGTACTCCACGAAAAATTCAACTTGAGCCCGCGCTTTGAAGTCTACAAGGACGGCGACGGCTTCATTACTGGCACGCTGCAAAACCTTAAGGAATTTACCTTGACGGGTGACTACAAAGTGGCTCCGGGTTGGTTTATCCGTCCTGAGTTCCGGCGCGACTGGAGCGACAAGGGCTTCTTCGACAAGGGCGGCGGTTTCGGCACCGGCCGGGCGCAGAACACTTTTTCGATCGGCGTGATCGCTAGCTTCGGCGCGCGGCGGCCCATTTAAGAAAAGGCATTTCGGAGGAAGGGGCTGCCGCGGACTTGTTCCTCGGGCAGCCCTTTTCCTTTGCCTCCCATAACGCGATAATGGGAGGCGTATGAAAAAGACTTTGGTCGCGGTGGTCTGCACCCTCCTCCTCTCCGCGCAAGCGCCGGACCCCAGCCGCATCACCGTGGAAGTGTTTCGCGCCAACTTCCTGATGACCGTCACCGACAAGAAAGGCCGCTTCGTCACCGACCTTACCCAGCAGGATTTCGAGGTGGTCGAAAGCAAGAAGAAGCAGACCATCCTCGAGTTCGTCGCCGAAAACAACCTGCCACTCCGGCTCGCCATTGTCGTCGATACCAGTAACTCGATTCGTGATCGCTTCAAGTTCCAACAGGAAGCGGCCAGCGAATTTGTCAAGAGCGTCATCCGCCCCAAAACCGACCGCGCCATTGTCGTGGGCTTCGATAACTCCGCCCAACTGCTGGCGGACCTCACCGACGACGTCGGCAAGCTGGAGGCAGCCATCCGCGGCATGCGGCCCGGCGGCGGCACCGCGCTCTATGACGCCATCTATTTCGCCTGCCGCGACAAGCTCATGCAAGATCAGCCGATGTACAAGTTCCGGCGCGCCTTGGTGCTCTTGAGCGACGGCGACGACAATGCGAGCCGCTATACGCGCGATCAGGCGCTCGAAATGGCCCAAAAGGCCGATGTAGTGCTTTACACCATCTCCACCAACATCACTCGCATTCCCACCGATGGCGACAAGGTGCTGAAGTATCTTTCGCAAGAGACCGGCGGCGTCACGTTCTTCCCCTTCCGCGTAACTGACCTCACGCAGTCCTTCGAGAACATTGCCAACGAATTGCGCTCCCAATACGCCATCCTCTACCGGCCAGAGCCGCTGAAGCTCGATGGGCTCTATCACCCCGTGGAGATCAGAATCAAGAACCGCAAGGACCTGTTAGTCCGCACGCGCAAGGGCTATTTCACCCCCCGCAGTTGATTAGTCACGGCCCCGAATCATCAGCGCGACCGACGGTTGGGCCCCGGTGCGAGCCATGCTCCACACGGCGGAGAGATCGGCGATGGTGAGCGCAAGTATCTCCAGACGCAAGAGTTGGTCGAGCACCGCGGTGCCTTGCACGGTACGCAGGGCCCAGCCGAGTAGCTCTTGTTGGCGCAGCGGATCCGGGCTCCAAGCCGTCAGTAGGTATGACAGAAACAACGTTCGTCCCTGGCGCGGGTCGGCCGTAATATCCACCTTGAACAGGTACAGCGAGAGCCCCTCTTCCATGGGACTGGTGAAGTCCTCCGCCTGATAGGTGAGAAACTGCGCGTAAGGGAACTGTTCCCTGGGACACTCCTGGTCGAATAAGGCCAGTAGCGCGGTAGTCGCTTGTGCGATCAAGGTCATCGAACCTCCAGCGGACGGGACAGTAAGATCTTCCGAATCATGGGTAGCGGGATTCCGCCTTGGCGGACAAACGTGTCGTGGAAGGAGCGCAGCGTGTAATTGGCCCCCCGTTCGCGCTGGAAATCGCGGCGTAATTGATAAACCATCAGCTTTCCCATTGTGTAATAGAGATATGTGGGATTGTAAGTACCTCGCAACGATTCTTCGCGCGCATTGGCTGGTTCCTGTCCGGCTTCTTCGACAAACAACCGGGTAGCCCGGTCGACACTCCATCCTTCGGTATGCAGTTTGATGCCGGCGATGAAGCGGCAGTCGCGCAAAAGAGCTTCACTGAGTTGCGCCAGTTCCAGGCGGGGGTCGTTGTGGCCGTAACCTTCTTCGATCATCATCTGCTCGGCATAATGGGCCCAGCCCTCCACGGTAGAGTCGGTGGCGAGCAGCTTCCGCGTCTTGGTTGGGTAGCGCTCCGCATAGAGCGAATGCACGTAATGGCCCGGGAAAGCTTCGTGGATCGAGATCATCTCAAGCACCGGACCATTGAATAGCCGCAGGTGCTCTTGCCGATGGGCGTAGTTCCAGTCGCGTTCCGGAGGCGTGACGTAATAGTAGGCTTCGGTAGCCCGGGTTTCAAAGGCCCCCGGGGAGTCCATCGAGGCGAAGCTGCCGTTGCGCGCATAAGGAGGGGTTTCGGCCACCGTGGGGCGAGTGTTTTTCGGCAGCGTGATGAGCTGGCGATCGATGACGAATGTTTGCGTACGCTCCAAGCTCATGCGCGTCGCTTTGAGTAGCTCGTTTTCGCGCGGATGATCATTGCCGAGCCTCTGCATCGTTTCGCGAATCGACACCCCGGGCGTTAGCGTGCGGAAGCGCGCCTGATCGCGGGCCAGCGCCTGTTCGCCGGTTGCTAGCAGGTCCTTCAGCGGCAAATGAATCATCTCCTCGTGCTGCAGTTTGCGGAGAAAGCGGCGCTCGCCTAACGCAAAGCCCACCTTGGCTTGCGGTAGGTCGCGCTCCAGCCAACGGGCGGCGTCCTCCATCGCCAACTGTGCCGACAGGGCTGCTTTCTCCACCCGCCCCCGCTCCTCCACCGTTGCGAACGCCGCCCAGCGCGGCACGGTCTCGCGAAAGTAGCCTACTGTTCCTTGGGCCATGCGTAGGGCGATCTGCGTGAATTCCGGCGGAGCTTGCCGCACATTCGCTTTCATGGCATCCATCATCCGCGGCACAGCCTGCATCCGCGACACCATCGCCGGAATGCGCTCCCGGCCGGAGGCAAAGT
>JAYVUQ010000894.1:0-3199 GCA_043787785.1 Bryobacteraceae bacterium | reverse complement strand
TTCCTTCTCGATTTCAATCTGGTAGACATAGGCGGGCTGCCCGGCAGTGGGCAACTCGTCGCCCGACAGAGCATACCCACAAGCAATTCCGTAAGATCGCGTCAAGGAGACAAAAGGACTAATGGTCGTCCCGCGGGCAATGTGCTGAACCAGGCGGCTCACTTGAGAGCTCCGGCCCGCGCCAGGGTAATGGGCCTTAAATCCTGACCGCCGCGCGTCGTGTTGGTGCCAATAACTTCCAATGCCTGTCCCTCGGTAGAGTATCGGCATTTTCCTTCTTTCCTTTAATGCCTTATTCCCTCAAGCCCGCCGGGAGCCCGTAATGATGGTGGCATCACGCAGCTTGCGCAGTTCGCGCTTCGCCACTTGGGCCCAGGAGGAACCAGGATCGAGTTTCAGGTAGGTCTTCCAATGGCGCAGGGCGCGCAGGCGGTCGCCGGAGCCTTGGTAGAGCAGGGCAATGTTGTAGTGGGCGTCGGCGTAGGTGCCGTTCAGTTCCAGGGCGCGCAGGTAATGCTTCAGCGCTCCGGCACGGTCGCCGCGTTCGTCAAAGAGATTGGCGAGGTTGAAGTGGGCGAGCGGATAGTTGGGGTCGGCCTCCACGGCTCGCGCGTAGTAGCTTTCGGCATCGCGATGGCAGCGGGCGTTGAAATACAGCGTGCCGATGTTTACCAACGCTGGGGCCAGGTTCGGGTTCGCGCGCAAGGCCGTCTCATACAGCGCCATGATCTCGCGTACCGGCGCGTGTGCCTGTTCCGCTTCCAGCGCCTGATGAAAGATGCGTTCGGCTTCGGCTTGCAGCCGGCGGCGTTCGCTCTCCTCGGCGGCTGCCACGTGGGCGGCGGGGAAGGTGGTGACGGCCCGCGTTTCGAAATCGAACATCAACTGCCCGGTACGCGGATCCAGCCGGTAGCCCGCCCCTTGCACGCTGACGCGCTTGCCATCGAGAAAGAGTTTCAGTTCGGTGAGCGGGTTCTTCACGTCGCGCATGCGCTCGCGGATCGACTTAAAGGTGCGCTGCAATTGGTCGGCACGAATGCCTTGCTCGGACAGTTTGCGCAAGGAGCGCAGGGCCAGCAAGTCCTGATAGCGATAGGTCTCCAGGGCCGGCATCAGCTTCAAGCGTTCCCACGTCCGCAAGCGCCGCTCGTTTAAATCGAGCAAGCGAATTACCTGGGTGCGGTTGTAAGTGCGTTGCAAAGTCGTTTGTACCGCTTCGAGTGTAGCACCGGAGGCCCCGCAATCCACCTCCATCATTACTGTGATTGCATCCCGGAGAACCACCAGTACCAACGGAGAAAAGATACTCCCGTCAGGATGAGGCATAACGAACCCAGTACCTGCCAGAGGCGCTCGCGCCAGTTCATGAAGAGCGACGGGAAGCCGGCCAGGTAGGTGACGGCCAGTCCCGTAAACAGGCCGCCGATATGGGCCGCATTGTCCATGTTGAAGGGCAACAGCCCCATCAGCAAACCGTACATAGCCCAGCGGATCGCCTGCTGCTTGATCTCTGCGCCCATTGCCGACCGGTCTAACAGACCCAGCGCGATCAGCGACCCAATCAAACCGAATATGCCCGCCGAGGAGCCTACCGACGGCGTGTAGTACGACATGTAACTACTAAGTAGAAAACCTCCGATGGTGGCGGCAAAGTAAATGGCAAGAAAGCGCCAGAGCCCGAACGTGCGCTCGACGAAAGCGCCTACGTCCAACATGGCCCAGGAGTTCATCAATAAATGCAGCAAGCCGCCATGCAGGAAGCCCGCCGTCAGCAGCCGGAACCATTGGCCTTGTTCGAGCACCAGGTCGCCGCGCTTGGCGCCGAACAGCAGCAGTACCCGGGTGTTCATGTCGCCCAGGGCCGTACCCTCCGGATTCATCAGCGAACACGCCACGTAGAGCGCGACATTGATGGTGAGAATCAGGAACGTCGCAAAACGGTCCTGCGGGATGAAGCCCCCCAGCAATTCCGCCGCCTCCGTCCCTCGCCGGGCCACCGCCGACAGGGGTGTCTTCACTTCAAACTCGCAATACGGGCAGACGCGATCTGCCGATGATAGTAAGGCCCGGCAATTCGGGCACAGGGGACGATTCTCCACTCTCCTATTCTATTGCTAGAATTAGGGTTCCCGCTAACTTAAGCCCGAACTTAAGCACGATTGCGGCAAAGACGAACGAATGGCGAAGACGGAAGCGGAACTCCGCGAAGAGATAGTTGAGATTGGCCTCCTTTGCTGGACCAAAGGCTGGGTGGCGTCCAACGACGGCAACATTAGCGTCCGGCTGGATGCGGAGCGCATTCTCTGCACCCCAACGGGCATCAGTAAAGGGCGCATGCGCCCAGACGACCTCATCATCGTCAACCCCGAGGGCCAGAAGATTGCCGGCGTCCGCGAGCGTACCAGCGAGATCAACATGCACCTCGCCGTTTACCGGCTGCGCCCCGACATTCACGGCGTCGTCCATTGTCATCCGCCCGCCGGCACGGGTTTTGCCGCCGCCGGCCGGTCGCTGAACCAGGCGATCCTGCCCGAGGTGATTGTCGCCCTGGGCTGCGTGCCGCTGGCGGCCTATGGCCTGCCCGGCACTGAAGAGTTGCTGAAGCCGATGCTGCCGTTGATTCCGCACTACGACGCCATTTTGCTGGGCAATCACGGCGTCACCTGCTACGGTACCGACGTTTGGAAAGCCTACTTCCTGATGGAAACCGTGGAGCATTCCGCGCGCATTACTCTGGTGGCCGAACTGCTGGGTGGGGCGAAGTTGCTGCCGCGCGACGAGGTGGACAAACTCTTTGAGTCCCGTGGCCGTTACGGGATCGCCTCGCGAAATACAGCCGCGCCGGGCTGCCCGATGGTGGCCGATGAGTTGCCGCGGGACGGCGAACGCTTTTATGTCACCCGCGAGGAGCTGATCGCCTTAGTTGACGAGGCGCTCAAGGCGCGAATGGGTTAGCATAAGAGGGCTGGAGAAGAAACAAATTCATGGGTGAAGCACTCGGTATGGTGGAAACCCGCGGCTTGGTGGCAATGATTGAAGCCGCCGACGCGATGGTGAAGGCGGCTAAGGTGAACTTGGTCGGCTGGGAAAAGATCGGGTCGGGTTACGTGACGGCGTTGGTCCGCGGCGATGTGGCCGCGGTACGCGCCGCCACCGATGCGGGTGCCGCCGCCGCGCGTCGCGTGGGCGAGTTGATCGC
>JAYVUQ010000893.1:0-3403 GCA_043787785.1 Bryobacteraceae bacterium | reverse complement strand
GTGAAAGTGAGCGGGCTCACCGGCGAGCGCTACGTGGTCACCTGCAATGGCCGCCGCCTGCCGCTGCACGGCACGGGCGTCCAGAACGAATTCGTGGCCGGGGTCCGTTATCGCGCCTGGCAACCGCCGCGTTGTCTGCACCCAACGATTCCCGTGCATTCGCCGCTGGTTTTTGACGTGGTCGACGTGGCCAATGGCCGTTCTATTGGGGGCTGCACTTATCACGTTTCTCACCCTGGCGGGCGCAGCTACGATACTTTCCCGGTGAACGGCAACGAGGCGCAAGCCCGTCGCGTGGGCCGCTTCTTTGCTTTTGGCCACACGCCGGGCGTGATGGGTGCGCCGCCGCTGGAGCCGAATCCGCAGTTCCCTTGCACGCTCGACCTGCGGCGGTAGTCCGCGTCAGCGTTTGCCTTCTCCGTTCGGCTGGCGACGGTAGCCCTTTAGTTGTTCGGTTTGTCCGTAGTTTTGGGACGTATTGAGAATTGAAGAATGTGCCTTACCGCTGGCGCGGTGGGCTGGTGTGAGACCCGTGTGGGACGTAGTAGCGGAGCCACGGTGGCCGCGCTTAGCTCGAAGTTCGCGAGAACAAGCTCAACAATCCGCCCCACGTGGAAGAACTTGCGCCCTTCTTCGTGATCTCCGGATCCTTCTGCTCCAAACGCTCACCCATCTGCACCATGGCCTTGCCCAGCGCGCTGCCCACCGGGATGGGCTTGCCATCAATGAGGGCCCGTTGGACGGAATCATAGTCGCTCGGTAGTACGTGGAAGACTTCTTCGTGCAGGGCGGTTTCGATCACTTCTTTGCTTAGCCCCACGTCGCGGTTATAACGGTTCACCACCAGCCGGATCTTCGAGCGGTCAATCCGGTTTTGATCGAGGTAGGAAAGTGCCCGTTGGGAAGCCTGCAGGGCCGGCAGTTCGTTGGTGGTCACCAGGAGCAACTCGTCGCACAACTTGGCCAGCGCCAGGTTCCAAGCGCCGTAGACGCCCGCGGTATCGAGCACAATCAAGTCATACATCGTGCGCATGAACCCGACGATCGCCGTCGGGTCCTGCTGATCGCTACCCGAGGCGTCGACAGAGTTTTCCGGGCTCATCAAGACGTCGAGGCCGCTGGTTTGGGTGACCAACGACTTCCACATGGCCGGGTCTAACTCATGGGAGTGGTGCAAGGCATCGACGAAGCTGTAATTCGGTTTCAGCTTGAGAATAAAGGATAGGGTGCCGGTGAACTGGTCCAGGTCGCTGAGGAGGAGCTTTTTGGCGGTCTGCCGTTTGAACTGAAACGCCAGGTTACTGGCTACCGTGGTCGCACCGCAAGCGCCCTTGGCCGGCATCAGGCAATAGACCCGCGATTGCGAGCCGTCGGCCTTGCCGGCCATCAGCTTTTTCTTGACTCGCTCCACCATTTGTCCGAACTGTTCGTCGGAGAATGGCTGGATGAGGAATTCGCTGGCGCCTTGGCGCACGCAGCGCAAGATAACCTCGGGCTCATTGCCGGGCAACAAAGCGATCAGCGGGAGTTTCGGATTGACCACCAACAGCTCGGCCATCGTGCCCAGCGCCCGTTCAGGTTCGGAGCCGACGTCGAGAAAGCAGACGGTGGGCAAATGGGTGGCTAACATCTCACCCAACGCGTGGCCGGGGGGATAACTGGAAATTTGGAGCGCGGCACCCTGCGGCAAGGCCCTACCCAGGGACTCCACCAGTGCCCCGGACATCATCTGGTTTGGACAGATGATCAATGACTTCCAATTGGCCCCAGCGGTCATCGGCTTACTTCCATTCTCCACTTACCCAGTGACATCTTCATTTGGCAGAACGCCCTTGGGTAATGGATCGGCTTATTGCTGTGGAAACTTAATACAGTACGGCAGTCGCCATGGGGCTAAAGTTCCACCTTCATCCGCCGATATACCTCATGTGGGGTACATACCCCACTAGCGCAGGTAAGAGCTACCCTCAAACCTACGCCGTAGACTTAGCGACCGAGTGCCAAGACAATTCTCTTTGTTGTGCTAATTGGATCGGCAACTCAGCGCAAATGCTGTAGATCAAAAATAAAACAAAAAAGCGAACACACGTAAAATGAACCAAACAAATTGGAATCCTCAACTTCTCACGTCTTACGCGCAGGCGGCTGGGCCCTTATCTGGTGTTCAGGCGTCGGCCAATCCCGCCCTCCTGGGGGAGTCCCTGGCCCGTCTGGGTACGCCTACCCCGGATATTGCTGAATTGCTGATCTGCGATTCGCAGCCGGTGACGGCGGCTGGGATCCGCGCCTTGCTGAATGAGGTGCCGCATATTTTTGTCCTGCCGAACTGCGATACGCTCAGCGCCTGCCGCGCCGCCGTGCGTGAGCATGCGCCGAAGATCATCATGCTGGACAAGGCGCTGGGCATGCAGGCGGTGCTCGAATGGATTGCCGATCTGCGTCTTACTTTTTCGCGCGACGCCAACCGGGCGGTGCCGGCGGTGATTGTGTGGGGCGTGTCGATGACCGAAGCCGAGGCGCTGCGCTTTCTGCAAGCCGGCGCACGGGGCATTGTCCGCAAAACGGCTAGCCCCGAAGTGCTGGTGGCTTGTCTCGAAGCCGTCGCCCAGGGCCGCAGCTGGATGGAAGATAGCGTCTTTCGCAATTCCCCGACGCCGGAGCGCTACCACCGTTCGGAACTCACGCCGCGCGAGCAGCAGGTGATGGAACTGGTGGAGCAGGGGCAGAAGAATCGCGAGATCGCGCGCGAACTCGGCATCCGCCCCGGCACGGTGAAGATTCACTTGAAGCATATCTTCGAGAAGACCGGGGTGCGCGGCCGTTACGGGCTCGCTCTTTCGGGCATGCGCGAAAAGGGCATCCTGGCTGTGGACGCTCACGACGGGGCCTAAGGCCGGATCGAATAGCCATGGTATTCTGAGGCCGTGCGCACCCCCACGTCCGCGCTGGCTCGGCTAGCCCCTCTGGTCTTATTCATTTGGGGGCTCCTTGCGGGAGCCCCCGCCTCGGCGCAGAACAATACGGCGACGCCGCTGGTGGATATTCTCTCCTCCGAACTCGACCGTAACTTCAGCGCGCTCAAGGCGAAGGCCGAACCGCCGCCTTACTTTCTGGCCTATGCGGTCACCGAGTCAGAAGCTGAAAGCGTGTCGGCGAGCCTGGGGTCGCTCAACTCGCGCAATCGCAGCCACCGGCGCAGTCTGGATGTGACGGTGCGGGTGGGAACGCCTCAGCTCGACAATTACCGTCGAGTGCGGGGAGATCTGCCGCAATTCACTTCGGGCACCTCGATCACGCTCGACGATGCCCCGGACGCCATCAAGCGGCGGCTGTGGATGGAAACTGACCGCGTTTACCGGCTCGCGTCTCAGCGTCTGCTGAATGTCAAAACCAATCAACAGGT
>JAYVUQ010000892.1:0-2221 GCA_043787785.1 Bryobacteraceae bacterium | reverse complement strand
GCCGCTGCCCTGCATCACATAGTAGAACTCCGCCACCTCGCGATGCAGATGCGGCCCCGAAGCGGCGCCCGGCGGCAGTACCAAGTGGTCGACGTAAGCCCATGGGCCCAGAAATACCGGCGCATCCAGCGCCCGTCGGTACTTCGCCGTGCCCTGGCCGCCGTTTAGGTTCGTGACAGAACGCAGCAGTGCCTGGTCCAGCCGCATCGTCATGAACACCGGAATCGGATCGAGCGGAACATCGACGCGCGGATCTCCCAGGTCGAAGGCATCGTAAGTGCCCTTCATCGCCGAAACATTGATATTCATCCACTGCACGGGTTTGTCGGTGGGGTTGTAGATGGCGTGCGAATGGCCCATGCGGCACGGCGCACCGGCCGGCCCCTTCAACAGCGACGTGCGCCCATCAATGGTGAACTGGGCCTCGCCATCGAAAATCACAAACATCTCTTCGCATTGGTTGTGGAAGTGGGCACCGATGCCGCTTTTTGGCTGGATGACTCCGCGGTGCAGAAAGAACAGGTTGGTGTCGAGGCTATGCGCGTCGAGCAGCGCCTGGTAATCCAATTGACCGGCGCCCCCGTGTACCGATTTGGCGCTGCGATATTGCCCCGGATCGGTATGGACAATCCGCTGCGCCAGCGGCGGCGCCGCGGCCAGCGAGATCGAAGCCACAAACAATAAAAGGCCGGGGATGCTCATGCGTTAGGTCACGTCAAACAGCAGCACGGTGTAGTTCTTATGGGCCAGCGTCTTCTCAATCGTCGGCCAGACCCGCTGGTGGACCTCTGAGGCCACCCACTTCTGGCGCAGTTCTTCGCTCTGATAGGCCAGCACAAAGCGGTAGTTTACGTCCGCCGGCGCCTTACCAGCCAGCGCGGACCTCAACTTGATCACCTTTACATCCAGGTACCCGGCAAACTTGGCGGCCGCCGGTCGGAAGATGGTTTCGAAGTTCTTCAGCATCTCCTTTTCCTTCGCCGGATCCACCGTCAGGTCAACATGCAGTTGGATCGAGCGTCCCGCCGGTGCGGCCCATGCCGCCGCAGCCATCATCGTGGCGAAACAGTTTCTGCGTTTCAGTAAGTAGTTCATTTGGGCGGAGACTATCTTACACATTCGGTCCCCAAATAGGAAGGGGCGAGAGGACGGGGGCCATTTCGTTTTCCGCCCACCCGTGATAGGCTTATCCCTTGATTGGAGACCGTTACAATATGACTCCTTGTTCCCGACGTAGATTTCTCCAGACCGGGCTCGCCGCTGGCGTAGTCGCCGGAACCGGCATTATTCCCCTCCGCGCCGCCGCCACCGGCAAGGCCACCGATTGGGTCACCCTGGGCAAGAGCGGCGTCAAAGTCACCCGCCTCGCCTTGGGCACCGGCACCATGAGTGGCCGCACCCAACGCGAACTCGGGCAGGACCAGTTCACCCGCCTCGTCCGCCACGCCTACGATAGCGGTATCCGCTTTTTCGAGACCGCCGAGAGTTATGGCGAAATGCACAAGATGCTCGGCATCGCCCTCAAAGGCATCCCGCGCGATACTTACCGGCTCATGTCCAAAGTAACTACCCGCGAAGGCGTCAATCCCCAGGAGAAAATCGACGAGCTCCGTAAGTTGGCCAACACCGATTACTTCGACGTCATGTTGCTGCATTACCAACACACCGCCACCTGGCCCACCGATACCATGCGTTGGCAGGACGGCATTCTAGAAGCCAAGGTGAAACAGGCCATTGTCGGCCACGGCGCCTCCGTCCACGGGCTTCCCGCCTTGCGGCAGTTTCCGGGCAATAAGTGGCTCGACATTGCCATGATTCGCGTCAATCACAACGGCACCAGGATGGATGCCGAGCAGTACAACACCAACGGTGCCGGCGACGTCCCCGAAGTGCTTACCCACGTCAAAGCCGTTCACACCCAGGGGATGGGGGTCATCAGCATGAAGTTAGTCGGCGAAGGCGCTTTTACTAAGCGTGAAGACCGCCAAGCCGCCATGCGCTTCGCCTTCCAAAAAGCCGGCGTCGACTGCGTCACCGTCGGTTACAAAAATACCGCCGAAGTCGACGAAGCCATTGAAAATCTAAACCTCGCGCTGGCTTAGTCCGGCAGGCCCCGTGCTCTTCCGCACAATCAGTTCGCCCGGCATCTGCACCCGCGCCGCGGTCTGTTCGCCCGCGATCAAGCCCAGCAGCACCTCAGCCGCCAACCGCCCCATCTCCA
>JAYVUQ010000891.1:0-5432 GCA_043787785.1 Bryobacteraceae bacterium | reverse complement strand
TGAACGAAAGTAAAGGTGCCAATCTGCGCACCAAGGATACCTTCCAGGACTTCCGGCTGCATTTTGAAGTGAATGGGCCGGACCATGCCAATAGCGGCTTCTACCTGCGCGGCCGTTATGAGATCCAGTTGGAGTATGAGCCCCTCACCAGTAATCCGCCCGAGCGCCGCATAGGCTCGGTGTATGGCCGGATCACGCCCCAAGGCGATCTGCCGCGCCAACCCGGCACTTGGGAGGTCTTCGATATCACCCTGGTGGGCCGCACACTCACCGTGGTCCGGAACGGCGTGACGACGATCGATAAGCAGGAGATTGAAGGCATCACCGGTGGCGCGATGGACGCGAACGAAGCCGAACCCGGCCCCTTCTACATCCAAGGCGACCACACGGGTGGCCTGAAGTTTCGCCAGGTTACCGTCGCGGTGCCCAAGAACTAGCGCAGATAAACGAATTCATTCAAGTTCAGGAGCACATGGGCGAAGCCCTCGAGGGTGCCGCTCTTGAGGTATTCGGCCGCCAAACGACGCTCTTCGGCTTGTGGCGGTCGCCCCAGGGCAAGGCGATAGGCGGTGTCGATTTGGGCGGACGGATCGAGCGCCGCTTCCTGGATCCGCGCGGCGAAGAGGCGGGCTTGGCTAAGGACAAAATCGTTGTTCATCAACGTCAGCGCTTGCGTAGGCACGGTGGAGACATTACGGCCGGCGCAAGAGATGTTTTGGTCGGGCAGGTCGAAGACCTCGAACATCGGAAATGGCAGCCCGCGTTTGCGGTATACGTAAACGCTGCGGCGGTAAGTGGAGGCTTCGGGCTGATCCTTCCAGATGCCGTTCTTCATCTGCGCGAGTACTTCCTGGGAAAGCCTGGGAAAGACGGCCGGGCCGTAGAGTTCACGTTGCAAAGCGCCACTGACCGCCAGCATCTGGTCGCGCACGGCTTCGGCCTCCAGGCGATGTGCCCGATAGCGCCATAGGAGTAAGTTGCGCGGATCGGCGGCTAAGTTGACGGGATTCTCATCCTGTGACGTGCGTTGGTAAGCGGCGGAGGTGAGAATCAACTTATGCAGTTTCTTGAAACTCCAGCCGGTTTCGCGAAAATCGGTAGCCAGGTAATCGAGTAACTCGGGGTGGGTAGGCAGGTCGCCCATCTTGCCGACATTGTCGAGGGAAGCGAAGAGCCCGCGGCCAAAGTGATGGTGCCAAACGCGATTGACGATGACGCGCACAGCGAGCGAGTTCTCCGGCGAAACGAGCCATTCGGCCAAGGCTAGGCGGCGGCCGGAGGTGTGGCCGTTTGCCGGAGGTAACTCCACGGAAGTTTCCGGCGAACTCGCGACCGTCGCAAAACCGGGCCGCATTTCGGAGCCGCGATTGGCGATGTCGCCACGATGGAGGAAATAAGAAGGCGGCGCCTGATACTTACCCGCGCCGGTATGCAAGTAACTTCCACCGGTAACCGTTTGCTTCACACCTTTACCGGGCGCGGGCTCGTCGCCGGCACCGTCGGGCGTGTAACGATAGTCGCCATCAGTAATGCCCATGGCCACGGGAATCGCGGCGGGCCGTTCGCTTTCCAATTGCGCAATCTCTGCGCGTAAGGCCTGCAACCGGATATTACCGATGGGGCTGATGAGCTTTTGGATTTCAGCCGGAGAAACGCTGACCGTGCGCGTCACCTGGTTGGCCAGCAGCACTTGCCCCGGCGTGCGCTGCGCTTCCGGAGTGGCGATCGCCTCCTGCACGTTTTTGGGGAAACGTAGATACTTGGCTGGCAGTAACCGGGCGCGATAGGGCTGCTCCAAATCGGCGATCGCTTGCCGCCGTTGCTTCACCTCCGCATCGATACGCGCGTTGGCCGCTTCGTACTTGGCCGCTTCAGCCTGGGCCACCAAGGGATGATCCACTTCCACCACGCCGAACAAAGTCGCCTGCAAGCGGTAATAGTCGCGCTGCGGAATGGGATCGAACTTATGATTGTGGCAGCGGGCGCATTGCACGGTCAGGCCGAGTAAGCCACGCCCAACGGTGGCAATCATGTCATCTAGATATTCGTAGCGAAATTCCGGATTGTCTTTCTCGCGAAACCCTACCTTGGCATAGTTACGCAAGAATCCGGTAGCGGTGAGCGTGTCGTGAGTCACTTGGGGTAATTCATCGCCGGCGAGTTGTTCGCGCAAGAATTGGTCATAGGGCTTGTCGGCATTGAAGCTGCGGATAACGTAGTCGCGATAGCGGAAGGCATGGGGGCGGTCAAAATCGTGTTCGAAGCCATTTGAGTCGGCGTAGCGGGCGACGTCGAGCCAATGGCGGCCCCAACGCTCGCCGTAGTGGGGCGAGGCGAGCAGGCGGTCGATCACCGCGTCCCAGGCTTGGGGCGAACGGTCGGCGACGAAGGCTTCCACTTCGGCCGGCACCGGTGGCAGGCCCGTCAGGTCGAGCGAGGCGCGGCGAATGAGCGTGCGGCGATCGGCGGCGGCGGCGGGTTGTAAGCCTTTGAGTTTGGCATTCAAGAAGGCGTCAATTGGATGGCCGGGGGAGGGCGGAGTGAGGCGCGCGAGCGGACGAAAGCTCCACCATTCGCGCGCCGTGGGCGGGATGGGGCTATTCTCCATCGCCAGCAGGTCGGCTGAAACATCCTTGGCGTTCAGAACGCCCCACGCGGCACCCTCCACAATCCAGGCGCGGACCAGGGCGATCTCGACGGGCGTCAGCTTGCCGTCCATCGGCATGGCGGGCTTCAGTTCGCCGCTAATCATCCGGTAGAGCGGGCTCTGGTCCGGTTGGGACGGGACGAATGCGGGCCCGTGCGCGCCGCCGCGGAGAGCAGCTTCGCGGGTGCGCAAGTCGAGGCCACTAAGCTGCAATGCGGCGCCATGGCACTTCAGGCAGCGCGCATTGAGGATGGGGGCGATGTCGTGGTTAAAGTCAACCGCGGAAAGGTTGGCGGTAGCCGCCAGGCAAAGAAAAACGACGCGCCTCATGCCGGGCATCATATCGAACTTAGAAGACAAACGTAATGGGCCAACGTAGCCCTAAAGTTCCTGGCCCGTCTGGCCGAAAAGTACTCATAGGAGAGAATGCTCATGGAAATCCGGGAAAAAGGCCTGCGACTGATCCTGCTGCTGGCCTTAGTACTAAACTTCGTCGTACTTGTCTCTCTGGGGCTGGAGTACGCGGAAGCCAGCCGTTTGACGCGCTTGCAATGGTTCGCCCTGGGCAGCACCGGCGCGGCCGCGCTCCTCGTATTGCGCGCATTCAAGCTATCGAGCGACCTGCGCAACGGCATCCGCCGCGTGGACACCCTCCTCCGTTTGATTGATTAATTAGACTAGCTACAAGACGGCCAACTGGCCGTCGGGTGGCTCCGCTCAACAGTACCAGGGCTCATCCAGAAATGGGATGGCCGCCCGCGCCAGCAGTGGCGGCATTTCGTACTCCCCCTCAGCCGCCAAGCTCCACAGCTTCTCGAAGATCTCGTGGCGAGTGCCCCCAACGCCCGCCACCCGAATCGCCGCCGCTGCCAAGTCGTCGATGGTGGCGTCTGGATGTTGCCAGCGATGCAGCAGGGCCTCCTGGTCAAACCCGGTCAATAACGCTTGCACTTCTTCGAGTTCTAACATGCGGGAGCCGGCGGGAATCAACAACCTGAGCGCCCACTGCACCGGCGCGACATTCTCCACCAAATCCAATTCGGCCAGGGTCCGCAGCAGGTGAACGTAGCCTTCGCGCGTGGTCCATGGCGTGAAGGCGATGAAGGTGGGAGCCAGCGTCAAACCGGCCTCGCGCAAGAGGCGCGCCGCAGTCTCAAAGTCCGCACAGGTGTGGCCTTTTTGGAGCCGCTCGAGGACAGCGTCATCCAGGCTTTCGACGGCACTGGTGACCAGCAGGCAGCCCGTCTCGCGTAGCTCCGGCAGCAAGTCGCGATGATTTAGCAAGTGTTCGATCTTGATGGTGACGTCGTAGCTGAGCGTGGGAAATTCGGCGTGCAAGGCGCGCACGATGCGCTGGGCGTGGGTGGGACCATTCCAAAAGTCCGGGTCGCCGAAGGTGATGTGCTGTGCGCCGGCGGCTACTTGGCGGCGGATGTCTTCCAGCACCACTGCGGCGGGCACCACGCGGAAGCGGCCTTCGTACACCGGGACGACGGGACAGTGGCGGCAAAGATGCTTGCAGCCGCGGCTGGCTTCGGTATAGCCGATGGTGCGCTTCTGGCCATCCACATGGAGCTTAGAATACTGGCCGAGCACGGGCAGCAGGTCGCGCTGGGGGACGGCGAAATCGAGCCGGTGGAGGACGATGCCGTTTATTGCCGGCTCGCCATTCACCCAGGCGAGCAGCGCGGCTTCAAACTCGCCGCCAATGATCGCTTCGGCACCCAAGGAGCGCAGATAGCCGCCGTTGAGAGGCGCATAGAGCCCATAACAAGCGATTCTCATCTGGCCGCGCAGACGCTCTATGAGCGGCGCGGCTAGGCGGGTGGCGGTATGCATGGGCAGGTAAAAGGCGATACAATCGAACTCGCCCATTTGGGCGGGCAGGCGGTCAACAGCCAGGTCAGCGCAGACGACGCGATGCCCGGCGCGCAGCAGCCAGGCGGCCGGGGAGGCCAGGCCAAAGGGCTGATGGCCCAGGTCGTAAGTGCTCACCAGCAAGACGTTCATTAGACCACCGTCTTCTTCCAGCCGCCGCGGCGGAAGAGTACATAGGCGATGCCGGCGAGGAGAAACTCAGCCATCGGGACCGCCCAAAAAACACCCGCCACGCCGCCCTTCCACCAAGTGGCCCAAGCGTAGGCGAGCGGCAGTTGGAAAAGCCAGTAACAGGCGAAATTCACCAGCGTAGGGATGCGCGTATTTCCCGCGCCGTTGAAGGCCTGAATCAGCACCATGCCCCAGGCATAAAAGCCATAGCCATAGCTTAGAATACGCAGGCATTCGACAGCCACCCGCACCACGGCATCTTCCTGGGTGAACAGGCGCACCAGCGGTTCAGCAAAGAGGATCAGCCCCACGGAAACCGTCACTAGGAAGGCCATGTTGTAGAAGCCGCAAGCGATGACTGATTTTTCAGCGCGCTCCGGCTGTTTGGCGCCCAGATTTTGGCCCACCAGGGTGGCTGCGGCGTTGGAGAGTCCCCAAGCCGGCAGCAGGACAAAGACGATGATGCGGATGGCAATGGTGTAGCCGGCAATCGCGGCCCCACCGAACACGGCGACAATGCGCATGAGGCCCAGCCAACTGGCCGTCGGCACCAGATACTGAAAGCCCGCGGGCGCGGCGATGCCCACCAATTGGCGCATCAAGGGCGCGTCCCAGGAGAAGTGCTTCAACCGCAGCGCCAGTTCGCCCCGGCCTTCATAGAGCCGCCAAAAACCATACAGCGCCCCGATTGACCGGCCGGTGGTGGTGGCGATCGCCGCTCCGGTAACGCCCATCG
>JAYVUQ010000890.1:0-3456 GCA_043787785.1 Bryobacteraceae bacterium | reverse complement strand
GGACGCGCGCCCATCAGCCCAAAATCGGAGGGCGTCGCCACCAGACCTTTGCCGAAGTGATAGTGCCACACGCGATTCACCATTACACGCGCCGTCAGCGGATTCTCCGGGTTCGTCAGCCACTTGGCCAACACCGTCCGCCGGCCGCTCTTGCCGGGGATCGCCGCCGGTATATTGACATCGGACGGATCGAGTATCGAGAGGAAACCTGGCTGCACTTCGGCTTCCATCGCGTCGTGAGCCCCGCCCCGCAGCACGTGCGTCTTGGCCACGGCCGCGGCGTCTTCCACCATCGCTTGGGTGACGGGCAAGTCGGCGGGCTTCAGATGGTCGAAGGTTTTCAGACTCGCTGCAAGCTTCTGGTAAGCGGCTTTCACTTCGCCCTTGATTCCCTTGGCCACTTCCGGGTCATCGAAGGTCAAAGCTGGCAGAGCCTTGTAGTACATTTGCCACTGCATCGGCGTCCGCTTGTCGGGCGCACAATCGAAAGACTTCTGAATCTCTTCTGGGAACTTATCGTAGTTTTCCCGGAACCGGAAGTCACGCTGCGCCTTGAGCACCTTCGCAATGTCGGCTCGCACGCCGGCGGTTGCCTGCTCCCAAGCCTGCCGCTTCACTTCATACTCCTGCCGCGTTTTAGCGGGCGCCAGACTGGCCGCATCATCGATGTGCAAGCCGGAAAAGAACGATTGCAAACGGTAATAGTCCTTATGCAGAATCGGATCGAACTTATGGTCGTGGCACTTCGCACAGCCAAACGTGAGCCCCATGAACGTCGACCCCACCACGTCGGTAATGTCGTTCAGCAACTCCTGGCGGCGCTGGAACAAATCGCGGGCGTTGTACTCATCGGGAAAGTGACGGTTGAAGCCCGTCGCCACCAAAGCCTGCGAATCGTTGGGGAACATCTCGTCCCCGGCTAGCTGCTCCTGCACGAAGCGATCATAGGGCTTGTCTTCGTTGAAGCTTTGAATGACGTAGTCGCGGTAGCGCCAAATGTTCGGCCGCGTCTCATCGGCCTTAAAGCCTTCGCTATCGGCGTAACGAGCCAAGTCGAGCCAATGCCGTCCCCAACGTTCGCCGTATCGCGGCGAGGCCAACAGGCGGTCCACCACTTTGGCAAAAGCCTCGGGCGAACGGTCTTCGAGAAACGCTTGCGTCTGTTCGGGTGTGGGGGGCAAGCCCGTCAAATCAAGGGTGGCGCGACGCAACAACGTAACGCGGTCAGCGGCGGGATTGGGCGAGATTCCCTTGGCCTGCAATTTGGCGTGGACGAAAGCATCAATCCGGGAAAGATTCCCGATCGGAGGCGTTTGCTCGCGCACCGGCTGAATCGCCCACCAGCGTTTTTGCACGGCCGTAAAGGCTTTGGGGCCACCTTCGGCGGCAAAGGCACCGACTACCAGAAATCCTATCAGCCAGACAATTTTCATAGCACACACCTCATTCGCCAGCCGTTCGCCAACCATGCGAAATATATCACAAAAAGCCTTGCAAATATAGGGGTCTAGCGTATAGTGAGGGTGGTCAAATTGCTGACTACGCCATTCTGAGTCAGCTGGAGCGGATACGTTCCGGGCAGAATTGTAATGGGTACCTGCACATTCACCTGATAAAGGCCCAAATATCCAGGAGTGACGCCGGCATAAAGCACGGCTACCGGCGCACCATTTAGAGTCACGGTGGGCTTTTCCATCGCCTCGTTCGCGACGGTGGGAATCTCCCCGGTGGCGAGTGGATTGCGCAAGCGACCGAGTCCCGTCACATAGATGACGGCATAGGCGCCGGCGGCAACCGGATTGCGCTCGCTGATCACCTGATTGGTAAGCGCTTCGACGGCCACGGCCGCCCCGCTGCCAGCTTCGTTCAAAGTGAAAATACCCGGAGCCTGGTCGGCCACCCGCAGCGTCAGCTTGCCACTCAGTTGATCGCCGCGGCGAATCTGCAGCGCCGCCTCACCCGGTGAAAGTTCGTAAGGCAGTACCGCGTTAATATGCGTCGGCGCAATGAAATAGAGCGGCAGCGAGTCGCCATTCAACAAGACCGTGGTGGTATCCAGTTCGCGCGGCAGCCGGTTGGTGCCCGCCACCTTCAACTCTCCGGAGAAGCGATCGCCGAAGATCGCCACAATCGAACCCGGCGCCATCGGCAAGGCGGACTCATAAGTCGCCGCGCTCGCCACACTGCTCAACTCCGGCACCGGCGCCGGTGCCGGCACTGGCGCCACCGCTCCGCAAGCCGATGGGCTTGTAGTCGGCCACAGCGCTGGATAATTTGCCAGGTAATCCTCGTAAATGCTCTGCCGCCACACATACCAACTGATGGCATTGGGCTGCAGTTCGCGCAGCGCGCAGTTCCAGTCCTTCAGCTCGACGGCCGTCGGAAAGCGGCTCGCCTCACCGCAATTGCGGCAACGAAATGCCTGGGCGTCGAGCACGGCATCGGCCGACATCCTACCGCGCGTAAAGTCGAGCGCGCTGCGCATGGTTGCCAGTCCCTCGGCCTTCAAGTAGCCGGCGCGCTCGAAGGGATAGAACCAAACACCCACCAAATCCGCTACGCCGGTTTGGTCAAGGTACTTATTTCCGATGCAGGCATTCTCCCGATGCACAGCGCCCCCGGGCGCCCAGGATTGCGGCGCGCCGATGTCGTGAAAGATCTTCGCCGCCGGCCAGACTTTGCGGATTTCCGTACGCAAAGCGCGCAGGTCGGCCGCGCTCAATTGGCCGCACAGGCTGGTCTGATAGGTCCATGGGTTCACCCAGTAGGGCTCGTTGAAGACGAACAACGCCTTCACCAGCGCCGCCCGCGATTGAGCATAACGTAGAAAAGATTGCCCGGTGGGGCTTATCGTCCAGACGCCATTCGCCAGGGTATACGGCGGGGTGTAAACGCCAATAATCAGCTTGAGGCCCCCGCTTTGCGCGGCGTCGAAAGTAGTCGCCCAATTCGAGGGGTTTCCGTCCACCGTCGTGACGACGAAGCTGTAACCGAGGCTTTTCAGACGCGGAAAATCCGACACCGCCGGCCAGTGCGTTCCCGTCTCCACCTCGGCGGCGATCGCCAAAGTGGCGCACATTACCAGCAACCAATGTTTCAAACACGGCCCCCAACTAATGTTTTACGCGTATTCAGCAACCAGGGTGTCTTGCGTCGCACCACGGAGTCATAAGCCGCCACGTTCTCATCCACCATCCGCTCCACCGAAAAGCGCTCCATGCCTTCGCGACGCGCCGCCAACCCCATCTCAATCGCCGCATCGTGGTCAGCCAGTAACGCGCACAATTCCCTCACCAGGCTATCCGGTGAAGCCGCGTCGGCAAAGCGACCCGTTTCCGTGTGGCGAATCATCTCCACGTTGCCCGGAATGCGGCTGCAGACGATTGGGCAACCTGCCACCATCGCCTCCATCAGCGAGATCGACAGGCCCTCCCACAATGAGGGATGCACGAAGAC
>JAYVUQ010000889.1:0-3812 GCA_043787785.1 Bryobacteraceae bacterium | reverse complement strand
CGGTAAACCAAGACAAAGCGCAACCGTGGCCGCGACCGGCCAGCCATTCAATAGCGGCCAAGAGAGAAGTCGATTCCGCTCTTCTGGGCTCAGACCTTGAACAAAGAACTCGATGGCTTTTGCGACTCCGTTCTTTTCGCATTGAGCCTCGCATTGCTCAAGAAAGGCCCACCCGTTCCGCTCGGCATGGGTTAGCTTCGCAACGGTCTCCCCGACGATGTCAGGGCAACGGCAATTCCTCACCAACTCGCAAACACCCACCCAGCCAGCCTCGCGCAGAATGGCATGTACGCCCTGCAGCCGCTCGTCGTCAACCTTCTGCGACTGCGGAAGACGCACCTGGGCGAATTGGTCGTCAAACAACCATTTGCCCCGGGCAATCGCCGATTCTGGTTGAAGTTGGCCGCACGCCCGAACGAGATCTCCAAATTGCGGAGACTTTGACCACTCAGTAGGACCGCTCTCGTGAAGCCGTAGGTGATCTCTCAGTCCGGTCCACAGTCTCTGGCGCTCCGGTTCGGCTTGCTGATTTGCGGCGAACGCAGCGAAACGGTTTACCAATTCCGTTTGCTCCGCCGTTGACCAGGACGGCGCATAGTCGATCAGTTCCAGGCACCGGTCTCCATCCTCAGTGGCCAACTCGAGCGCCAAGCGGACCAAGAAGTGATAGCTCCGAAGCACATCGCTTTGTCCATTCCCATCCACGGAAGCTTCTCGCCATTGGGGCCGCCACGCAGCCGTACCGCGATCTGGAGATCTCAGTAATTTCACCAGCAACTTCCACGTAAGGCCGGGATGTTCTTTGGCCAGTTGCTTGAGCATCGCCAACTTGTCGTCCGTGCTTACCGCGGTAGCCCGCGGCCATGGCCGGAAGACACTCTCCAACTTGTGGAACGCTTGGGTCTCCTTCTCATCGCAGCTTGTATACTGATTGTCAATTTGCCCCAGCAGTCGTACAGCGTTGGGAAACGTGTCAGGAAACCAAGCGAGCGTCTCAAGCGCTTGGATCAAATGATGCCCCTTTTCGGATGACTTGATAGACTCTCGCCGCTTCCCGAAAAGCTCCTCCAAGGGCGACGGCGTCGAGCCCACAGCATTCCCGACCGCTTCCAGAAAGTCCTCGGGTGCAGACTCGGCCAAATCTGGCAGTTGCTCAGCCAACGAAACCCAAAGGTTCAGATCTATCTTGTTTGTGAGAAGGTCGCGAACAACGCCACCTGCCCAATTTGACCAATTAGCGTTGCCCCGGGTAGCCAGTATCACTAGCGTCCGTGCGATTCCTTGCCGCAGCCGTTTCGAGTACCTCGGCGACCTCGCGTCACGAGAGAGATCCGGCTCACTAAGCACTTCAATGGCAACATCCCGAAACTGGTCAAGCGAATTTGCTGAAACAAGATCAACCATTGCGGCCCACGCCTCCACCGGCGCAAGCAGCCCCCAAGTTCGGTCGACTTGGTAAAGCATTCCTCGGCACGCCGAGAGCCGAGAGTCCACCGCCCCGTACTCGCCCACTGCTGCAAGTCTCGTTAAAACCTTGCGGTCCATCGGGTTGTCGTCGACCCAACCATTCGCGAGCAAGAACGGGACACTGTTCACTGTCGCCCAACCGGGAAGCGACCCTCCGCCGATGTGCATGTACGCGGTGACACTGCCGCCACACCCTCGTGCCTCGGCAAACGCCTTCTGCGATTTCTCCCACGAAATTTCAGCCCCAGTCTTGCCGTCAGCTAGATGGCTGGCCAAAGCCCAAGCAAATGGCTCCGGTCCGACTCTGGGGATCTGAATTTCGAGAGCCGGGACCACTATGCGTTCCCCCCTCGCTCTAACCTCCGCCACGCGAATCCCCGACTCCACCGCCTTCTGAATCAATCCCGGTTCTTCCATACCCGTACAAATGATTAGCCGCGTGTGACGCAGACCAATTACCGACCGCAAAGCTTCGGCATCATCCACCAGTACCGCCGACTCTAGCTCAAGATCTGAAAGAGAGGCGGCCACAAACGCAACGGACTCGTCGACCGAATCCGAAACCAACTGCACCCGCCAGTTCTTCGGCACACGGCGATCCTGAAAGGCGCGAACCTGTTGATCTCGCCCGGCCAAAACCATCGCCTTGCTCAAGCCATGCTTTCCCAACCGGCTGAGTTCCTCCCATCGCTCGCCCAGCGGCTGAATCTCCGGCCGTGCAATGCCCAGGAGGGGTGCGAACCAATACGCCACCGCAGGCTCGACTTCAAGCCACTGCTCCAGGTCAGAAGCGTCAATGAGCCGAACGTCTTTGAATTTCCCTTCGGCATTTTTCTCGCGCTGCCATTTTTTGACCGCAGCTGGCCACGAACGCGCTGTCACCGCAACATAAGTGACATCTGCGTCTCCCGGACGTTTTTCATAGTCCGCTTCCGCCTTTTCGTGGGTGGCCTGAGTCGACATCTCCCAAATAGATCTTCCCATCGGGACAAACTCACACGGCGCACCCGCGTAGGCCACCACTCCGTCCACTCCAACTCGCTTGATTTCATCGCCAGCAGGAACGTCGAGTTTTACCCCGCCCTGCCCGCTAGCTCTGATAAGACGCCGGACAAGTTCCGGCAATTCCCCGCGCGCCCGCCCCTGATTTGCCCATGCTTTGATGCTCATACTCCGAATCGCAAAGGGCATATCTCGCCGCTGCCTCGCGGCTTCTAGCTCATCGTCAACCTGCCGGCCAAGTATCTGCTCGGGGTCAATGCCGAAGTTGTTAGCCAGTCGCGCCGCCATCTCGGCCGTAACCTGGCTCTTTCCATTCACCACATTGTTCAACGCCTGGCGGCTCACACCAAGCACCTTAGAGGCTTCGGTAATGCTCAACCCAGCACTTAAAATTCTTTGACGTACAATTTGGTGGGGTTCCACACTGGCATGATACCGTGACACTTGTCAGTTGTCAAACATTGATATATAAGCAGGTTGACGCCACATTATCGCTGCCGAACCGGCGGGTCGCGGTAGGGACGATCATCACTGACCGCCGCCGAGTAGGCCCGGGGAATTTCACCCCGAGCCTCTCACAGAACCGTGCTTGACTGTCTCCAGTCACACGGCTCGTGCCATTCATCGAGAGCTGCCGCCCTCCGCCACAACCAGTCGGTTCCTCCGGTTGCCAGTTGACCGAATTTCACCATGACGCGAATGGCCCGCCCCCTTCGCTCCACGGGCATTACCCCGCTTCATCACTACTACGGGACAGGCAACGGGCCGGCAACGGGCCGGGCCGCCCCTACCTGGCGTATCGGTACTTTCGGCCTCGCGGGGCGGCCGCTGGTGCCTTTTCCCTTGTCACCGCCAAGTAGGTTCTCAAGTTCCATACCAGAGCCCAGGCTAGAGTCACGCCACCTGTACCCCGGACACCGCATGGCCAGTAATCAGGTTTCCGCCACACTCTTTCCTGGAGAGCGGGGGCGCTCCAGTTTCGATGTCATCCGTTGATCCGTTTCGAGGCCTCATCGGTGGTTCACTTGCGTTCGTCTCTCTAACCACACGTGACGCAATCTACGTTGCGCCTTTTCCGTAACGTTCACCACCACCCATTGGGCGCCATGGGGCAGCAGCAGATTACGGTCGGGTCGGCATCCCAGATTTGTTTTCCGGAGCTTAATCCTTGAGCCCGCCGTTCCCTCTGTTTACGCTTCGCCTACCACCTCGCGATGTTCGACGCAAAACTCCAGGCCAGAACGGTTCGCTATTCCTTTCCTGTCGGGCTCTTTCATCCGCTACCATGCCGGTTTATCCCGGCGCACTGCCAGACACTTCGCTAAAGCACGTGAACCGCACCC
>JAYVUQ010000888.1:0-2504 GCA_043787785.1 Bryobacteraceae bacterium | reverse complement strand
CGGTACGCAATATCAAGATAGATATTTTACCGGATATGAATTTACCCGTGATTTATTTATCCCATCCTTTTGGCGGTTACACACCAGATCAGATGGAGTTGGAGACGCTGGGAATGCGGATAAAATCCTTCAGTTCGTTCAGCAGGCGGGCGCGGTGCTGGTCGACAAAGGAGTTGGTGGCCTGGGACATAACTTCTAGTGTAGCGGCAGCGTCGCTATACTTTTTTCATGGCACTTTTTGTGGCGGTTGGGCGATTTCTTATCTGCGTGGCCCTGCTTTTCCGCGCGCTGCCGTTGGCCGCGCAGATGCCCCTGATTCCGGGCACGCCGGCGGAGCGGTTCAGCTTGCGGGCGATGGAGGTGATGGAGGGCACGGGCGCGGCGGCCGAGCCGGGGCAGGAATACACGGTGCATTACACGGGCTGGCTGCGGGACGGCACGAAGTTCGACTCTTCTGTGGACCGGAACGAGCCTTTCCAATTCGTGCAGGGCCGGCGGCTGGTGATCAGCGGCTGGGAGGCGGGTTTTGAGGGGATGCGCGTGGGCGGCAAGCGCCGATTGTATGTGCCTTATGCGATGGCGTACGGCGAGAAGGGGCGCGGCAAGATTCCGCCGAAGGCCGAGTTGATCTTCGATGTGGAATTGTTGGCGGTGCGGACGGTGCCCGAGGTGCTGGCCGCCGCCGACCTGATCGCGCCGTTGAACGAAATGGAGAAGAAGGTGGTAAGCCTGGCCGATGCGCTGCCTGAGGAAAAATACAATTGGCGGCCCTTGCCGGACATGCGCTCCGTGAGCGAGATGCTGATCCACATCGCGAACGGCAACGAATTGATGTTGGGAATATCGACCGGAGCGCTGACCGGGGCGGCGGTCAACACACAAATTGCCGCCAAGGCGGCGCTGGAGAAAGTGCCGGCGACAAAAGCAGGCATCCGGGCACGATTGTTGAAAAGCTTCGCCGCCGTGCGCAAAGAACTGGAAGCGGCACGGGCGGGTAACTTGGCGCAGGAGCGCTTGTTTTTTGGCGGCATGAGTACGCAACGCGGCGTGCTGGCCAGGCTCGATACGCACGTCGCCGAACACCTGGGCCAAGCGATCACTTATGCCCGGTTATGCGGCATCCGTCCCTCCTGGTAAGTAACTCGCATACAATCGGAAACGACGCATGGGGATTGACCTGATGCTACGCGGTCGTTTGCGCCCCGGCTGGATCCGCCGGGGACGAGTGGACCTGTCGTCGCTGGCGAGTTGGTTGCGGCAGGAATGCGGCAGCGAGCTTGAATCACTGGATCATGACACGTCGCGGGATGGGGAGCCGCGGCTGTTGGCGTGGCTGCACCCGGCGGCAGAGAGCGTGGAGTTGGTGGCGCTGCCGGAGGGAGAGATCGAAATCTCGGCGCGCACCACGCCCACCGGCCCCGGCTATCACTTCTATCTCACCCGGTTGCTGAAGAAGCTAGGGGAAGATCTGCGCATCGATTGGCTGCCGCCGGTGGAGGAAGAGGACGCCGATGCCAGTTATGACGACACTGGTTTCTTCTTCGGCGCGGGAGCGGGCGAAGTGTATCTGCAAATGGACCGCTGGCTGGCGACGATCGCCCAACTGATTTTGGAGCGCGCCGAGGATGGGGATAGCTCGTTCTCACTCGGCATGCCGCTGCAAACGGGCTTTACGCAACTGGACTTCGCCAACACGCCGCTCGGCCCTCGCTCCCGCGACTGGATCACGCAAGTGGCCGCCGAGGTGCTGGAAGGCGACTCACGCACCGCATCGGACTTCTTCCCTTGGCCGCGCGAAGGACAGGATGGCGACTATTGGTTCCGGCGGGCGTTGGTGCTGCTGTGGACCCAGGCCGTGTGGAGGCCTGCGGAGGGCGAGCGCGAAGAGCAGTTGGCAAAGCGCATCGACCAGGCCTTGGAACGAGCTTGGATCCTTGACCCTTCGCTGGCGGCAGCGAACGGCCAGTGGCCGTGGCGCGAGTGGCTGGAGTTGCGCAGCTTGGCCGGCATCCACAATCATTTGGACGGGCAAATCGCTGCGCAGGCGTTGTTGATTCCCGTTGACCGGCCGCGCCTGGGTTACCGCCGGCATGAAGTGATTCACCGGCTGATGGCCGGATGGTCAGTAAGGCTGCCGGGTTCGTTCTCGGTGCAAACCGAGGGCGATCGCTGGCGTGCGCAAGACCGGGAGCGGAGCGTGAATGTCACTCTGTTTGAAAGCGCCCATGAGGAATTCGCTTTCCCGGGCAACGACATTGCGTGGACTTACGTGGACGAATCGCCGCATCAATCGGGGCGGGCCTATGTTCGCGAGCCCGTTGCCAGCGGCGGAGAGTTTCATCTACACGGCCTAGTATCCGTGCCTGGGCAGTTTGCCACGATCACGATCACCTTTGGCGATGCCGTCGAAACGGACTGGGCACTTACCGCCTGGCGGTCGCTGCGTTTTTTACCCGCAAGGGAATTGCCGGGTTAGGTTGGCGCGGAATGTGCCCCATCGCTTG
>JAYVUQ010000887.1:0-1848 GCA_043787785.1 Bryobacteraceae bacterium | reverse complement strand
TACCGTATTGGCAAAGTCATACTCAGTAAGCCGGCGCAGGTTTCCGTTACGGTCGTACTGGAAATCCTTGCGGATGGTCTTTGAGGAATTGGCTCCATTCTGGCCAGGAAGCGTCACGTTTTCAAACACTACCAGCGGATTAGCACCCGAATAACTATAGATGCGATTGTTGGTCCAGGCGCGGGAGGTGCTGCGTCCCAGTGGCCCGTCGATTTGATAGACGAGTCCGCGGGCCCAGGCCGCATCGCCCGGAGTGGGTACGCGACTGATAAACGTGGTAGTGGTGAGCAGACCCGCCGGATCGTTCATGGTGCTGGAAGTACTGGTAAACGAGTAAGTCGTAAGTTCCGCGCGGGGGGCTTGGCCGTCGTGATAGCGGAGCGTCTTACTCGAGATGGGGTTGTCTAAGCTGAGGGTGACGTTGCGAGCGTTACTGGCGATGGGCGGTGGCGCAGGATAGTTATCCCAGCGGTAGGTGAAGGTGACATCGGCGCGGGTGGCTACACCCTGAGGGCTGATGCGGGGCGGCATATTGACGGTGCGCAACTCGCCCCAGCCGTTGATGGCAGAGTCGGCCGAGGCGTAGGTGAAGTCGTAGGTATAGGTGGCGTTGTTGATGATCGATGGTGGGAAAGAGAGTTTCTCGATGACCGGGAGAGAGGCGATTAGACCGCAGGATTGATCACCGCCATCGGGCGTGTAGCCGCAGATGTAACTCAGAGGCTGGGGATCGAGAGAAGGGCTGGTGCTTTTGGCGGCAACCTGGATTTTCCCCCAGTTCACTTCCCAGGTGACGGGATTGCCAAGGAATCCCGCTTTCGTGATGATGTCCTTGGTTTTGACGGTATTGGTGAGAACCGCCTCAATGACAATGGCGCGGCCAACGGAGTCCTCAATGAGGGTACGCACGTTACCATTCGGCTCGGTGGAGGGAAACACTCGCATTTCGTTACCATTGCGGTCGACCAGGGTGTCGGAGGCACCAGCAAAACCGCGCACTTCGGAGCCGTCGGGAAAGAAGGCACGCCACTGCCTGGAGGTCCAATCGCTGGGAGGTCCTGAATAGCCGATGGTGACCCGAATGTAAGTGCCATCGACGGTGGAGTAGTTCATGTCGCCGGTAGGGATCGGCTCATTATTAGGGCACCCCGAACGGTTGCGATTGGGGCCAATCGCGAAAAAGCCATCGCTATTGGTATCGCTAAGGCCGAAAGGCACGAGAAGATGGAGCGCGCCATCGGGAGTTCGTAAGTACATCTTGAACATGCGCCAAGTAGTCGCGTCTGAACCGCCGCAATTGCCCACGCCACCGCTGGGCTGCGCACGGTACTCCAGTTCGAGGCCGTAAGTGTAGTTGTAGTTCCAACCACCATGAACACTTTGGCCGAGAGGAGAACGAAGATAAGGAACAGCGTTAGCCGTAGTAGCAATATAAGGCGAGGTGTCGTAGAGGGCGGAATTGTAAGTTAACTCAAGCTGAAAGGCATGGCCATTACCGCGATCGGGCGCGAGACCCGTGATGGGGATACGCAAGCCGAGATTGCCGGAAACTTGATTGACGGTACCCAGGTCGGCACCGGAGTAAACGCCGGTGGGTAGCCAGCCACGGTCCGGCCGGGTGTTGACGCTAGTATTCTGGGCCGACAACGGAAGCTGCGCCAGGGTTATTAAAAGAAGGGCGGTGCGTAACTGGGTTAAGTTAATCATGGGCGCTCGAAAAGGGTATCCAGGGCGAAGGCAGCGTAAGAGTGAGAGCTAGCACGATAGGTGAAGACGGAGACGCCATCGTGACGGCGCTCAATCTGGTTGGGGGTAGCTTGACCTTGTACGGTGGTCCATTGGCTGAAG
>JAYVUQ010000886.1:0-1670 GCA_043787785.1 Bryobacteraceae bacterium | reverse complement strand
AATCGAAAGGCTGCATTCACGATCGCACGAAGGGCGATCACTACATCATGACCAAGCCGGACATCTTCGTGCCATTGTCTTTCCTAAGAAAAAGGATCTGAAAGAGGACATCGTTCTATCTGTCTTGCGGACGCTAGGAGCTGGAGATGTATCTCAATCCGAAAGACCAAGGCCAGGCCACGCTTCGGGCCTCCCCTCCCTCGCCATAACCAAGAAGCGTCATTTTGAGACCGTTGGCAGCAGCGCCCGCAAGCGCGCGTCGCGCAGATACAATCCCAGCCAGACCAACACTCCCAGCACGGCTGGCAATACGAAATTATCGCCCACGCGGACGTGCGTGGCCACGGCGCCGCCCAGGTAGCCCGTCAGGAGAATCGCCCCCAGCACCGCCGTGCGCGGGATGATGTAGATCAACAAGCACACCACCTCCAACACGCCAATCGGGAACAGTAGATCGAGCGGATAGCCGCATTCCTTCGTCCAAGGCTCCACCACCTGCGCGCTCCCGCTCAGTTTCATCATGGCGCTCATCGCCACGGCCAAAATCGGCAGGGCGCTGACGCCCCAGTCCCGCAGGTATCGTTTCCACATCCTCACATTGTGATACAAGATCAGCATGCTTCGTCGCTTTGTGCTTGTCTTTTTTTTCGCGTTGGCCACCCTGTGCGCCCAGAATGCCTCCGTCAGCGGCCGCGTCACCGACGGCTCCGGCGCCATCGTGCCGGCCGCCAAAGTTACTGCCCGCAATCCGGCTTCGGGAGCCTCGTTTTCCGTCGAAACCAGCACCGAAGGCTACTACTCAATGCCTTCGCTGGCGCCGGGCCGCTACGATATCGAAATTGCCAAAGCCGGCTTTGTCTCCATCAAACAGACCGGCCTCGACCTTGCCGTGCAACAAGCGGCCCGCCTCGACGTCGTACTCAAAATCGGCGCGGTCGCCGAAACCGTGGAAGTGAATGCCCAGGCTCTCGTGCTCGAAAGTGAGAATGCCACACTCGGCCAAGTGATCGGCAATAAGCAAGTCACCGAATTACCACTGCTCGGCCGCAATACTTACGCCCTGGCCATGTTAGTGCCAGGCGTCCGACCTAGCTCGGGCGTGAATAACTTAGTGACGGATCAAATCTCCACCGTTGCTTACTCCATCAATGGTATGCGCGCCAACGCCAACGAGTTTCTTCTCGATGGCGCGCCGAATACCGCCCCCGCCCAGAATCAACCCGTGATCAATGCCAATCCCGACATGGTGCAGGAGTTTAAGGTGGAAACCAATAACTTCAGCGCCGAGTATGGCCGCGCCGCCGGCGGCGTCTTCAATGTAGTCACCCGCGGTGGCACCAACCAGATTCATTTCTCCGCTTACGAGTTTTTCCGCAACGATAAATTAAATGCCAACGATTGGTTCGCCAACCGCAGCGGTACGCAGCGCGCCCCCTTTCGCTTCAACCAATTCGGCGGCACCATGGGGGGGCCAGTGGTCATTCCCAGGCTCTACAACGGCCGCAATAAGACCTTCTTTTTCGCCAATACCGAAATCGTCAAGTTCGTCCAAGGCATTGTCTTCACCGGTACCCTGCCCGATCCGCGCCAACTTACCGGTGATTTCAGCCAAGCTCGCCTGGCCGATGGCCGCGCGGTTACCATTTACGACCCGGTCGCCGTCACCGGCT
>JAYVUQ010000885.1:0-3439 GCA_043787785.1 Bryobacteraceae bacterium | reverse complement strand
TTCGACCCGGATATTCTTTACGAAATAAAGGTCGACAACAACAACGACGCCACCGAAGACGTGGTGTTCCAGTTCCGCTTCAATACCGAGCAGCGTTTACCGGGTGTCGCGCAGGCCTATGTCGGCGCGGGCGCGGGAATCTCGACTCCGTTCAATTCTCCGGCTCCCCTAGCTCCGGGCACGTCGCTCATCCCTCCGCGCATTACCTCGTTCAATGATGCCGGCTTTGGCACCCGCCAACCCTATACGGTCACGATGGTAAAGAATGGGATTAGCACGCCGATCACTGGCGCCACCCCGTTTTATGCCGTGCCCACCAATGTGGGGCCGCGCACCATGGACTACGTGTCACTTTACAATCAGGGCACCTACACCACCAATACCGCCAACGTGAAGGTTTTCACCGGCACAGTGGATGATCCCTTTTGGATCGACCTCGGTGCGGCATTTGACACGCTAAACTTGCGCAACGGCGGCGTGATGACGGCGGCTCAGGATGCGTCCGCGGTGAACATTACCAGTGACACCGTCTCCGGCTATGCCGTCAACGCCATTGCGATTGAAGTGCCCGTGTCGATGCTGACCCGCACCGGCGCGGTGGAAGCCTCCAGTTCCACTGCGGCCACCATCGGCGTGTGGGGCACCACTTCGCGCCCCCGCGTCACTGCGCGGCGCGCGCCGCTGCCGGCCATCTCATCCGGTAGCTGGAGCCAGGTGCAGCGCATGGGCAATGCCCTAATCAATGAATTGCTGATTGGCACCGGGTCAAAGGACCGTTTCAGCATGGACCAACCGAAGAACGACAGCCAATTTGCCGCCATGCTGCTCGATCCTCTGCTCGCACGGCTCCTGAACGCCGCCACCGGAGGGGCCGTGGCCATCCCCACTCCGCCCCGCGTTGACCTCCTGCCGCTGGTCACCTACGCGCCGCCGATCGCCGCCCCGGGAACGCCGGGCGGGCCCGTCGCTGACATGCTGCGTCTGAACACGGGCGTCTCGCCGGTGGTGCCAGGCGGGGCCGGATTCTCCCGACTCGGCCTGTTAGGTGGAGATGGCGCCGGCTATCCCAATGGCCGCCGCCTGCAGGACGATGTCACTGACATCTCCCTGCGCGTAGTGGCTGGTGTTCTGGCCGGTGCGCCTTTCAATGCCGCTCCCAATAGCCTGTTGGGTGATGGCGTCAATGTGAACGATACGTCCTACCGCCCGGCATTTCCTTACCTGGGCTACTCGCCGAGCGGGCGCGACCGTCGTCATATCGATCCGAACGAAACCGGCTGCACCGCCGGCGCCGGCGCGGCTTGTATCCCCTAAAGCACTCAGAGCGCCGCGGGGTCACTCCCCCGCGGCGCTCGCCGTATTGCTATGAAATCGATCACGCTTCTGCTGCTTACCGCCCACCTCTTTGCCGCTGACCCGAATTCTTTCGAAGGCCGCAAGGCGCACGTCCGATCCTTGCTGCGGCACGAAGACTTTTCCGCCGCCCGCCGAGAAGCGCAAGCTCTCAATCGCCAATGGCTGGACGACGTTGAGACCTACCAACTTCTGGCCGCCTCTCACCTGGGCCTGGGCAATTACCTCGAAGCTGACCAGGCGCTGCAATGGATGCTGGACCTCCGGCTCGGCAAGGCAGACATGGCCGGCTACCTCCTGCTGTCCCGCTTTCGCGAGGTGACCGGAGATGTGGAGGGCGCCATGGAAGCCATGCACTTGGCCTTTCTGCGGCTGCAGACCGGCGAGTTGGGTGATCGCCCCAGAATGCTAGCCCACTACGCCCGGTTGCACATTGTGGCCGGAAAGCTGAGCCCGGCGGCGAAATTGCTTAAGGACGCTTCGCCAGTGGCCGAAGTGCAGTTTGTCCAAGCCCGGCTCTATTTGGCGCAGTCCCGCCCCGAGGCCGCTATCGCCTTGTTACGTCAATTGGTAACGGAAAATCCGCACCCTCGCCATCTGTATGCCTTGGCCGAAGCGACCAAGGAAAAGGCCGACTACGCCGCCTTTGCGCGGGCTGCCTTGGCCGTCGCGGAGGCTTCGGCCAACGACAATTACGAATTGGCGCTCTACTTGGCCGGGCCGGGCAAGAATCCGGGGCAAGCGCTGGAACTGGCCCGTCGGGAATCGGCTCGCCGGCACGACATCTTCACCCAGGATGCGCTGGCGGTGGTTCTGGCAGCTAATGGTTTCTCGGCGGAGGCCCGCCGAACAATGCAAGCCGTGCTGGCCATCGGTACGCGCGAACCTTCTATCCTCGCCCATGCCGCACAAATGGGTTTAAAGCCGGAACCGGAGTAAGACCCATGCGTTTGTTGATCCTTCTTCTACCCTTCGTCCTCGTGGCCCAACTACCGCCGCGCAAGCCCATTCGGCAAATGGCGATGAGCACTGACGCGCGCATCGCGAGCCTCGTCACGCGGCTGCAGGCCAATCCGCAGGGCCCCGTCATCCAGGTGGAACTGGCCGGCGCTTACTTACAAAAGATGCGCGAAACGGCCGATGGCGCTTATCTCGAACGCGCCAGCCAATTGGTAGACCGCGTCTTGAAGGCGGAGCCGCAAGACTACCCCGCCCGCAGCCGTCGGTTAGAGATCGAGCTGATGCGGCATCGCTTTGCGCTGGTGATCGCCGACGGCACGAAACTGTTGCGGGAGCGTCCTAACGACTTTGCCGTGTGGGGATTGGTGGGCGATGCCCAGATGGAACGCGGCGACTACGATGCGGCCGCCGATACTTACCAACGCATGGCGGACCTGCGGCCAGGCCTCGCCAGCTACAACCGGATCGCTTTCTATCGTTTCCTCACCGGCGATGCCACGGGGGCGATGGAGGCGATGCGGCTGGCGATCCGCGCCGGGGCGGGTGGGGAGCCAGAGAATCTTGCCTGGTGCCTCACCGATTTGGGCCACATGCTGCGCAAGACGGGTGCCTCTGATGAGGCTGAGCGGGCTTTCCGCGAGGCCTTGGTGCGCTTTCCGGGCTATCATCCGGCGTTGGCCGGGTTGGGCCGCACCCAGGCCGGGCGGGGCCAGGATGCGGTGGCCATTGAGTCGGTGCTGGGGGCGCAACGTCAGGCGCCTTTCCCGGAGTATGCCGGCTTGCTGGCCAAGCTATTCCGCAAGACGGGGCAAGCCGACGCCGAGCGGCGGCAACTGGCCTTGCTGGAGGTGGCCGACAAATTGGACCAAGCGGCCGGTGAGGTGGCGAACCGTCAATTGGCGCTGGCTTATGCGGACCTAAACTATCGCCCAGCCCGCGCCCTGGCGCTCGCCCAGGCGGAACTCGTGGTTCGTCAGGACGTCTACACCTACGACGCACTCGCGTGGGCACTTTTCCGGAATCACCATTTCGCCGAGGCCGCCGATGCCATGCAAAAGGCGATGGCGCAGCACACACCGGAACCCACTTTTCTGGCTCATGCCGAGGCGATCCAACGGGCAAGCCA
>JAYVUQ010000884.1:0-3623 GCA_043787785.1 Bryobacteraceae bacterium | reverse complement strand
TAAAGCCCGAGCGGATGCCGGCCACCTGCTTAAAGGTGTAGACGACATCCTCGGCCGTAAAGGGGGTGCCATCCGAAAAGCTTAAGCCCTCGCGCAGTTTGAATTGGACGGTCTGTCCGCCGTCTTGCGTCTTCCACTTGGTGGCGAGCGCCGCCTCCGGCAATTGCGTCTAGCGATTGATCTTCACCAGGGTGCCGGCAGTGAGGAAACGTACGGTTTCTGAGGCATCGTCGTCAGCCTTCAAGGGGTGAAAAGTCTTCGGTTCTGAGCGCAGGCAGAACTTCAAGACCGTTGGATCGGCGGCGATGAGCATCGCGGCCCAGAGGAAAATGAGAATACGCATGTTAGGAAGATCCTTCTTTCGGCGGCAGCAGGAATTCAAACGCGCCAACCGTAATGGCCAGCAATAAGGCGGGCGCCGCCAGGCCCAGCCAGTTGGCGGAAGACGGCAGATGCGTCAGTTCTTTGAGCAAACTGCCCAGGGACGGCAAAGGCTCGGCCACGCCCAGCCCTAAGAGGCTCAGGTTGGCTTCATCCAGAATGAAGCCGGGCACCGCGAGGATGAACTGCGTTCGTAATACTGGCCACATGTTGGGCAACAAATGGACAAACAGGATGCGGGTGCGGGAACAGCCCGAGGCCAGAGCGCGCAGGACGTAATCGGAGTTCAAATGCGTCTGGCAAGCACCGCGAATCACCCGTGCGGAGCCTGCCCAACCCAACAAGCCCAATAGCAGAAACGTGATCATGACGCTGGTGAAGGGCGACACATTCAAGGGCAGCACCGCCCGCGCCGTGATCAGCACCAGGAAGATGGGGACGGAAATCATGAGGTCAATCAATGTGGACACGCCGCGATCCCACCAGCCTCCGAAGTAGCCGGCCGAAAGGCCCAGCATCGCCGCCAAGGCAATCGCGAGGATGCTGGCCGCGGGGGCGAGCAGCAAAGAGACGCGAGCACCCGCTAACAGCCTGGCCGCGCGGTCGCGCCCGAGTTCGTCCGTACCCAACAAATGCTTAGCTCCCGGCAAAGCGTCGGTCTCTTCGCGAAACTGCTCGTCATAGCGGGCCGGCAGTAGAAACTGTCCGGCGACAGCAGCCAGTGCCAACGCGATCAGCAAGCCGGCAGCGAGCCGCTTCATTGGCCGCTCCGGCTGCGAACCAAATATAACGCGGCAAGCTCAGTGACGGCGTTCGCCGAGACGGTGAGTACGCCGACTAACAAGGTCATCCCCACCAGCAGCGGCAGGTCGCGGGCGAGCGCCGCTTGCAAAGCTAATTGCCCCACGCCGGGCAGGTCGCAAATGGTCTCCAGCAGGATCGCGCCACCGAAAGCCGCATTCACACTCAAGCCCAAAATCGCCAATAATGACGGGCCCGCGGGCCAAATCACATAGCGGCCCAGGAAGCGCAGGGCGGAGACCCCACGGGCCCGGGCGGCCAGCGCGTAGCCCGCGCCGGCGTTCTGTTTAAAGAGCCCGCGCGAGTAAGAGAAGAGCTTCGGGAACAGCGCAATCCCGAGCCCCAGGGCGACCGGCGCCTGGCCGATGAGAATCAGCAATGCCACCAATCCGGCGGGCACCGCGAGCATGCCCGCCGTGAGCAAGTTAAGGCCAATATCCACCTTTGGAAATGCGACATTGCCCAGCGCGAACAGCAGCGCGAAAGCCCAGGACCCCGCGAGCCCCAGGGCAATCAAGCGCACGGTGACCGGCAGGCGTTCGGCGATCAGCCCGGTGACGGGCACCTCGTAAGAACGGGACTTTCCCAAGTCACCATGCAAGGCATTGCTCAGATAGCGCCCGTAAAACGAGACGATATCCTGCTCGCCGCCGCGAGCGGCGCGCATTTGGCGCAGGGTTTCGGCGCTCGTGCGGCCATCGAGTTCACTGGCCTCGACATCGAAGCCTGGGGCCAAGCGCAGCAAGGTGGCCGCAGCCAAGCCCGTCAGGGCCAGCGTGGCGAAGCTCGATAATATCCGGCGCAGGAGCGCATTTCGCATCTCCTTAGCGAGATCGGCAGGAAATGCTGTGGGGTTTAGCTCACGATCTCACTGAGAAACTGATAGAACTCGGGAAACGAGACGCTGGCGGCCTCGGCATGGTCAATGTGGCAGTCGCCGTCGGCGGCCAGGGCGGCGATGGCGAAGGCCATGGCGATGCGGTGGTCGTGGAAAGAGTCCAGGGTAGCGGGGCGAAAGTTCTGCCCGCCTTCGACGCGGAAGCCATCGGGCCGGACGTCGATTTCGACGCCCATGCGGGCGAAGTTTTCGGCCAAGGCGGCAATACGGTCGGTCTCTTTGACGCGCAGTTCGCTGGCGTCGCGGACCTCGAGACCGCCGCGGGCGGCACCGAGGACGGCGAGGACCGGGATCTCGTCAATCAAGGCGGCGGTCATGGCGCCTTCGAGTAGGCCGCCTTTCATTTTGCCATTCGTCACTCGCAGGTCGCCGATGGGTTCGCCGCCATTGTGGTCGAGGTCGAGCACCTTGATGGGGGCGCCGAGGGAGACGAGAAAATCGAGTAGAGCGGCGCGGGTGGGGTTGAGGCCGACGCCTTTTAAGACCAGGTTGGCGTCGTCGGCGAGTAGGGCCGCGACGAGGAAGAAGGCGGCGGAGGAGAGGTCGCCGGGGATGGTGAGCTTTTGAGCGGTGAGCGTGGGGCGGCCGGTAAGGGCGAGGATGCCGGGCTTGATGCTGATGTCGGCACCGAATTGGCGCAGGGCGATTTCAGAATGGTCGCGAGTGCGGATGCCTTCGCGGACGATGGTGACGCCGTTGACGTAGAGGCCGCCGAAGAGCACGCAACTCTTCACCTGGGCGCTGGCGACGGGCAAGGTGTAGTCGATAGGCTTGAGTGGTGAGCCGGTGATTTCGAGCGGTGGATAGTGGCCATCGCGGGCGGCGATGTGCGCACCCATTTCGGCCAGCGGCTTCATGATGCGGGCCATGGGGCGCTTGGAGAGCGACTCGTCGCCACCGATGCGGGAAGTGAAGGGCTGAGCGGCGAGGATGCCGGAGATCATGCGGATGGTGCTGCCGGAGTTGCCGGCGTCGAGTTGAGCGGCGGGAGCTTTTAAACCATCGAGGCCGCAGCCTTCGACGGTGATCGTGGTGCCGTCTTTGTGGATGGCGATGCCCATGGCGGAGAAGCAGCCCAGGGTGGAGTGGCAATCCTGGCCGGTAGAGTAATTTTCCAAAGTGGACGTGCCTTCAGCGATCGAGGCGAGCATGCCGTAGCGGTGCGAAATCGACTTGTCGCCCGGCAGGCGGATGGTGCCGCTGACGTGGCGGGCGGGAGAAATGCTTTTTTGCATAGAATCCTTTAGTGTAATCGCTAGGATACAATCTCTTGTACATGACGCAGAGTCCGTACGATGCTTTAGAGCCGAATGCGGCGAATTACGCGGCTTTAACGCCGTTGAGTTTTTTGGACTGGGCGGTTCGCGTATACCCTGACCGGATATCGGGCATCCATGGCCAGAAACGCTTCACGTGGCGCGAAACTCACGAGCGAGCCCGGCGTTTGGCCTCCGCCCTACAGAAGCTGGGCATTGGCCACAACGATACCGTCGCGGTGATGCTGGCCAATACGCCAGAAATGTATGAGGCCCATTTTGGCATT
>JAYVUQ010000883.1:0-9546 GCA_043787785.1 Bryobacteraceae bacterium | reverse complement strand
CTGCTACGACGCCCTGACGGTGATCGACGCATTGCCAGCGACCTTGCGCGAATTGCTGCAACCGCTCGGCATGTGGCCGCCAGTTGTCGGGTAGCTGCGAGCTGCGAGTCGGATCAACTCGTAGCTCGTAGCTCCTAAAGCCCGAAGAGACCCTGGTCCACCGGGCCCGCCACGATGCGTGTGACCTCCCAACGATGGGTCACGCCAACTTCGCGACTTTGTCGAACGCTTCGCCCGCCGCATCATCGCGCGTGCGCCCCAGCAACCGGTACTTCCAGCCCTCCCGCACTTCGAACAAATGGGTGTGGCCGCCCGAGACCACCAGGGCCAGCGCGGGCAGTTCCGGTGCCGCTTCCAGCACCGCCGCGTGAATGTGCCCTTCGAGATGATTCACCGCAATCAGCGGCAACCCCGTCGACAGGCTGAGCGCCTTGGCATAGGTGAGGCCCACCAAGAGCGCGCCCGAAAGGCCGGGTCCCTCCGTTACCGCGACACACGATAACTGGCCCCAAGTGAGACCGGCCTTCGACATCGCCTCTCTCACCACCGGGACAATCGCCCGCAGATGCTCGCGTGAAGCCAGTTCCGGAACCACTCCTCCGTACTTGCCATGCGTCTCCAACTGAGACGCAACAACGGAGGATAGGATCTGCCCGCCCTCTCGCACCACGGCCGCCGCCGTCTCATCGCAGGAAGTCTCAATGCCCAAGATGATCGGCAACATCAGCGGGCGATGAACCAATCCCATTGGGCCGCGGCATTCTTTTCCAGCTCATCGGCTTCGTTCGCCAACAGCAGCCGGCGCTCAATCAGGGCCTTCACCGCAGCCGTCACTTTGGCCAGATACTCTTCACGGGTGCCATACTTTTCCAAAATTCTCTCTTTCGGAAAGGGTAACGTCGAGCCCACCATGTTGAAGGTGTCCGTGATGAAGACATCCTTTCGCAGGTTCCAGCCGGTGTAGCTCGCCAGGGGCACGGCTACCTGCGGCATCTTGAGTCCCGCGATCTCATTGCCATCGTCGTCCACTTGCGGCACCAGCGACGGAAACGGCTCACCCACCGTCGGCGGATCCTTGGTCACAATGCCTTTGGTGGCGAAATCCGGACCAAAATCGAGGCGGTGGCCATTCGCAGACTTGGTGGGCACCGCGGTGCTGACATATTTCGGAAAGCTCCAATTGCTGGTCGCGACCAACTGCCCCTGGTCGCGTCTCGGATAGTTCGAGTCCGGCGGCGCGGTGCCATCCTTCAACCATTGGTGCATGGCCACCAACAACGCGCGATAAAGCGGACGATAGTCGTTCGAGTTGGCCAGGTTGGAGGCACCTTTCACGGCCGCCGGAGGAAATTTCTGCGGCCCGTGCTGGGAGCCAGCCACGAAGTAGATTCGGGTCGTATCGGGGATCGCCGCATCGATCTTGCCATCGGGCGTCGTGTGGATCAGCGAAGCCGCCCGGCCCCAGTACTCATAGCTCCCGTTGGTGTAAAAAATCTTGGGGGCTTTCGCCAGATCGGGCAGCAAACCAGCGGTCTCACCACTCACGGCATCCTTTTGCGGAAGGTCGCTAAAGGGAAAGATGTCGGTAGGGTAAAAGAAATTCATCGTGGGATGGCCGTCGCGCGAGGCTTGCGCAAACCGCTGATTGAAGCTGCCACGGCCGGCACCAGCTACATTCGCCCACACGCCATCAAAGACCACCTTGCCCTTCTCGTCCGCATTGATGCCCTGGTAGAGAAAGGTCCGCAACAAACGTCCGCTTTGTGAGGAACCATAGCCAATGGCCCGCTTCAGAAATCTTTGTTGGTCGGCCATCAACGCCTGGCCCGGGCCGCCGAACTTCAGAAATGAAACGAAATCTCGAATGGCCACCAGGCCCAACCCAGAAACGGCAGGGTCTCGTGAGGGGTAAACCAACTCGTAAGTCTGCCCGGCCTTAAAGCCTCCCGCCATCTCGATCTGGGTGCCATTGAGCTTCCACTGCGCGGCAGGTATTGCGACGCGCTTTCCCAACGGCCCATCGCGAACGGTTAACTCCAGGTCCTTTGCGTTGGCCACTGGGTACGCTTGGTGGTCACGGTCGGCCAAATTCATCATCGTGGCCGGTTCATGCACCGTGAACTCGGCCCGCACCATCCCTTCCACGCCCTTGGCCAGAGCCGGGTAGAAACGCAACTTTTCGGGATTCTTCGGCACGTCCCACTGCCATCCCACCCAAGCCACCGTAAACTTTTGCTCAATCAGAAAAGCCTCGGTAAACATACCCATGGTTTGCCCGCCACGGTTGACGACGTCCAGCAGCAGAGTGCCATTCCCCTTGGCCGGATCGCGCGGTTTCAGCACTTCGATGTCGGCGGAGAATTCAACCATCCCGCTTTCATTGCGCGGCGCGAACTCCAGGTCGCGGATGAGTTGATTCGCTGGTAATTTGGGGTCGAGCGCAAAGTGTGCCTTGGCCCGGATCCGTTCGTATTGCCCCGGCATGTCCTCCCGCTTGATAACTTCCATGCCAGTAACGGCGCCATAGATTGGCCCCAGCAGACAGAGTGAAATCGCGATTGGGCGCATAGCTTGAGTATAGGTCACCGGTTCGTTTCGTCACTCGCACCCCGGGTACGCCGTCGCCGCTTGCGCCGCTTGAGGCGGCCCCGGAAACGGCAATGGACCCGGGTTCAGCGGCGATTTCCGATCCTTCCCCAACACTTTGCGCACCTCGGCCAGGTCCTCATCGAGCGCCGCCGATTTCGGATTGCAGAGCCAATGTTTCCAAGCGGATGGGTCACATTCGCGCTGCCAGCGGTCGACATAGAGCTGGACAATGGCTTGGTTCATGCCGTAGCCGATCACCGCAGTTGACCTATTGGCGACCCGGGCGGCAGCACTGGAATACGGATAATCCTGCGCGTAGCGGACCAGTCCGGCGGCGAGGGGATTGCGTTCGATGTAGAGCAGGGCGTCCCGATAGTGGCGAGGCGACTTGATGCGTTTGGCCCCGAACCGATTCTTCCAAAGGTGGCCATCCAGCCCCTTGGTTCCGTGGATCCACCGGGAGTGATATGCCTGTAAGTGCTGCATAAATCGAGAGATCCCGTCCTTGCGCGAGGTTTCGACGAGCACATGGACGTGGTTCGACATTAAGCAGAAGGCGTGAATCCGGACGAAATAGCGTTCGGCGAGCAGGTTAAGGCGCTGCAGATAGGTGATTAGTTGGACGTCGGTGTGAAAGACGTCCTGTTTGTAGTTCCCACGCTGATAGACGTGATAAACCTCGCCACACTGCCAATTGCGCAGCCTGGGGTTGGGGGCAGCTTTAGTTTTCTTTTTCACTACTAATAAGTCGCGTGAGGACCGAAAAATTCTCACAAATTTTCCGACTTTTCCACAGAAAATTCGATTTCCCTCCAAACCCAGGCTGATCAACGACTTACATCATACTCCGACATTTATCAGTTAATGCGATCCTGCTCTCAATATAGCCGTAAGAATAGGCTCATCAGGGACTTAGCCCGTACTCCGACTATGTTCTGAGGTTTAGGAGGTTCAAGGCTTCGGCGGCCACTTGCTGGGCACTTACGCCTCGAAGACAGGCCAAATTTGCCTCTGCTCCCGAGAGCGGGCACTCCCGCTCGAAACACGGACTGCACGCTACCGCTTCGCGCACCACCCTGGCCAATGGCCCCGTCGGGCCCGTCGCAATGGGGTCCGTCGACCCAAACACAGCGACGGTCGGCACCCCCAACGCCGAAGCCACATGCATCGGACCCGAGTCATTCGTGAGCACCACATCACAAGCGGCCAGTAACTCCACAAACTCCCCCAAGGTCGTCGCCCCCGCAAACGACCTCGCCACTCCGCCTAAGTGCCGGTTCACCTCGTCGCAGATCGCCACCTCGTCCGGCGACCCGAACAGAGACACCCCCGCGCCCATTCGTTCCGCTACCTCAGCCGCGGCAGCCGCAAAGCGCTCCGGCGCCCAACGCTTCGCGCCCCCAAACGCCGCCCCGGGACACACACCCACCACCCGGCCTGAACCCAAACGTTCCCGGCCCTTCTCCCTCGCCGCCGCCGCGCCCTCCAGCCGGATCACCACTTCGGTTGGCAGGGCGTCAATCAACCCCGCCCTCCGCAACAGCTCCAAGTAATGAAAGCTCTGGTGCGGAGGCGTATCTCCTGGCCGGATGCGCGCGATGCGATCCGTCAATAGCCAGCCTCGGGCATCGCGATCAAAGCCCACCCGTCGGGGAATGCCCGCCAACCAGGCCGGCAATGCCGAGTCAAAGGAGTTTGGCAGCACAATCGCTAAATCAAACCGATGCTCGGCGAGCGATCGGCCAACTCGCCATTTTTCGGCCAGATCGCGAGCGCCACGTTGAGCACGCCAAGGAATTAGCTCGTCGCAAAACGGTTCGCGGCCATAGAGGTCAGCCACCCATGGCATGGCGAGCAGAGTAATTCGCGCCGCGGGAAAGCGCGTTCGCAAAGCTCGCAGAGCGGGCAAGGACATAACGGCATCGCCGATCCAGTTCGTCGCACGGACGAGAATTCGTTGGTAGCTTTCGGGCAAAGGACCTCTTACTAGGAATACACTGGAGCCGATGACCGCTGCCCAACTAACTCAACTTGACAGCCAAGGGTATCTCGTCCTCCCAAATTTCATGAGCCCGTCGTTACTGGCGAGACTGCGCGCCCGCGTCGACGAATTGTTCGTCGAGGAAGGCGACCAAGCTGGTTCCGAGTTTAAGTCAGAGCCCCACACGCGCCGACTCGCCAATTGCCTCGACAAGGGCGATGTCTTCATCGATTGCATCGCCGATCCGGCGATTCTCGAGGGCGTCGCCGCCGTCATCGGGCCCGACTATAAGCTCTCCAGCGTCAATGTCCGCAGCGCGGATCCGTTGAGCGGCTGGAGCCAGCCTTTGCATTGCGACATGGGCGGTCTGCCCGATGAGCGCGGCAATTGGGTGTGCAACACCATCTGGATTCTCGATGACTTTACGGCCACGAATGGCGCCACCCGGTGTGTGCCGGGCACCCACAGGTCGGGCCGTTTACCACAGGACGTGTTGGCCGATCCGTCGGCGCCGCATCCGGACGAAGTCCTCGTGATAGCCCCCGCTGGAACGGTGGTGATCATGAACTCGCACCTCTGGCATGGCGGCACGGCCAATCGCACTACGCAGCCACGTTGTGCCATGCATGGCTTCTTTTGCCGGCGCGACAAGCCACAGCAGCAGTATCAGAAGCGGCTGCTGCGGCCGGACGCGCAAGGACTGCTGACGCCTCAGCAACGGTGGCTGCTGGCCATTGACGATCCGTTGAATGACGAGATCAGCGCCGAAGTTACAGTGCGAAGCGGCTTCTTGCGGTAGGCTGGGTGACAGAATGAAGCTCACCTTTTGGGGGGCGGCCCAAACCGTCACCGGTTCCATGCACGAACTCACCCACCGCGGGGAACGTTTTCTGCTCGACTGCGGACTCTTTCAAGGACGGCGGAAAGAGGCTTTCGCGAAAAATTCCACTTTTCCCTTCCCCGCCACCTCGGTGAAATCGGTACTCCTGTCGCACGCCCATACCGACCATGCCGGAAACTTACCGACACTGGTGAAGAATGGCTTTACCGGCCCGATTTGGGCCAACGCCGCCACCACTGACCTCTGTCAGGCCATGCTGCGCGACTCGGCCTATCTACAGGAACGTGACGCGGAGTTCATCGCCCGCCGCAATGCCAAACGACACCGTCTGGAGGTGGAAGACCAGGACCTCGAGATCGTCGCTCCTCTTTACGGCATCAAGGACGCCGAACAGGCGCTTGAGCAGTTCCAAGTGCTCGAGTCCGCCAATGCGGTACACGAAGTCGCCGAAGGCCTTCTCTGTCAACGCTTCGATGCTGGGCACATGTTAGGTTCCACCGCGATGGTGATTGAGGGCATTGAAAAGGGCAAGCGCACGCGTCTGGCTTTTTCCGGAGACGTCGGCCGCGCAGGCCTGCCGATCATCCGGGATCCCGAAAAGATGCCGCCTGTGGAATACCTCGTTATGGAGTCCACTTACGGTAACCGGTTGCATGAGCAAACCGAGGCCGTGGAAAACAAGCTCGCCAACGTCATCAAGCGCACCGTGGAGCGCGGTGGCAAAGTGATTGTCCCTGCTTTCGCCGTCGGCCGCACCCAACAAATAGTGCTGATGCTGCACGGATTGATGAAGCAAGGCCGATTGCCTCCGATTCCGATCTTTGTGGATTCACCCTTAGCGGTTAATGTCACGGAGGTCTTCCGGCGTCATCCGGAGTGCTTTGATGAACACGTCATCGAGTACTTAAAGAGCGGTGAGGACCCCTTTGGCTTCGGCCGTTTAAAGTACGTTCGCGAGGTGGCAGACTCCAAAGCTCTCAACGATCTGCGCGGGCCCGTCGTCATCATTTCGGCCTCCGGCATGTGCGAGGGCGGACGCATTCTGCATCACCTGCGCAACAACATAGGCGACCCCAGAAATACGGTGCTCATCACCGGCTATCAGGCGGAAAACACGTTAGGCCGCAAGATCGTCGACAAGACCCCCGAAGTGAACATCTTCGGAGAACCCTTCCGCTTGCGAGCCGAGGTCGTCAAACTGAATGAGCTTTCTGGACACGCCGACCAACTCGAACTGTTGGCCTGGATGAAACCGATGGTGGGCAGTTTGAAGCGTGTATTCCTGGTGCACGGTGAGTTACTACCGGCCACTACGTTGGCCAAACTCATCGAAGAGGAATTTCACCTGCCGGTAACGGTGGCTGCTCGTGGCGAGAGCTTCGACCTCGCTTAGTCTGGCAGTCCCATTGCAAATGGCACTCCCCGTACTAAGGGACAGCCAGTACTTGCCGGCCTAGTTGGGGATGTCCGGGTCTATTTACGTGGCCTTCGGCGAAGGGCACCATGGTGGAACATCATCATGAAGGTTGCCTACCACCAAGCTGCCATGCCTAACTCCGCGTCGCTCACCCAAACCCTTTGGAACTTCTCGTTCCTTCAGTTGCTCGACTTTCTCACCACGGTCGCCTTCCTGGTGAACGGCGTCGGTGAGGCCAATCCGTTGGTACGCGCCATGATGATCTATGCGCCTAACCCTTTGTTAGGGTTGGCCATCGTAAAGGTAGTGGCCGTCGCATTGGCCATCGGATGCTGGAGAGCCGGTCGCTTTCAGGTGGTGGACCGCATGAACCTTTTTTTTGCGCTGGTGGTGACCTGGAATCTCACAGCGCTGATCATGGCCACGGCACGTAGCTAGTCAACCCAAATTCCATTTCTGAGGAGTTCGTCCGAATTCTAATAAACTGAGGAGATAAATGCCAAAATGTTGAGGCTTTGGCAGAAAATTAACCGAGTCCAGGATCAAGTTACCCGCCGGTCGCGCTATCCTAGGATCGCGCTCCGATGGACCTAGCTCAATTCGACTACCAGCTGCCACAGGAGTTGATTGCTCAAGAAGCGCTCCCTGACCGGGCAGCGGCCAGAATGCTGGTGATTGATCGCCAGAATCAAACTTGGCACGATAGCCAATTTCGTGAGTTGCCCCGCTATCTGCGCCCCAGCGACTGCCTGATCGCCAATGACACCCGAGTTTTCAACAGTCGGCTCCTTGGACACCGGCGAGGCCACACCGGCAGAGTGGAGGTGTTTCTTACCAAGCCACTATCGCCCGATGGCCTCCTGTGGGATGCATTGGTGCGTCCCGGCAGGAAGATGCTGACGGGTACGGCGATCGACTTTTCACCGGACTTGAGCGTCACCGTTCGGGAACATGGGGAACACGGCCATCGTACGGTGGAGGTGCATGCGGGCGGCGACTTGCAGGAGATTCTCGAACGCGTTGGGCACACTCCGCTGCCTCCTTACATTCACCGTCCGGACCGGGCAGACGACCGGGACAGATACCAGACGGTTTTCGCGCGCGAGCGTGGATCCGTTGCCGCACCCACCGCGGGTCTGCACTTTACGCCCGAGGTGCTCGCCGACTGTCAAGCCACCGGTGCCGCCTTCGCAACGATCACGCTGCATGTCGGGTTGGGCACATTCGAAAGCCTGCATTCGGACACCGTGGAGGAGAATCATTTGCATTCGGAGTTTTACCACGTGCCGCAGGAGACCGTGGACTTGGTCCGGCGAGCCCAAAGAGTGGTGGGCTTGGGAACGACTGCGGTGCGCGCGCTGGAGTCAGCGTCGCAAGGCGGCGAACTGCAAGCGGCCACCGGTGAAACCAACATTTTCATTTATCCGGGCTATGAGTTCCGATCGGTGAATGCAATGTTGACTAATTTTCATCTGCCAAAGTCAAGCCTGCTGCTGATGGTAAGCGCGTTTGGGGGCACCGAACTGATGCTCGCCGCCTACCGCCACGCCGTGGAAAGCCGCTACCGATTTTTCAGCTACGGCGACTGCATGCTGATCCTCTAAAAGCGGCCAAAACATAGTCGGAGTAAGTTGTAAGTGTAAGATAGAGGTTCACTTACGGGTATTTTGAGAATTGTTTATCAAGTCTAATGGAGGCGCAGGGCGAGGACGCCGTTTTGGCGTCGCTCGGCGTCGTAGGTGACGGCTAGCACGGCATTGGCCCGGACGTTTGAACGCAGAAGGACCGAGGGTGTTTGTGCTGCTCCGGGGACGCCACCGCCACCGCCACCGCCAGGAATACCGGGTAGACCGCCAGGAGGGCCACCGCCAGCACCGGCAATGGCTGGCAGGGCACCGACAAAGGCTACTCCTGGCGGGTTCTCCATGATCTGTAGGTCTCCGCGCACCAAGTCGTACACCAGTAACTGACTGCCAATATTTCCTTGGCGCGTGCCCCTGGCCACCAGTTTGCGGGTCGCCGGGAAGACATCCACTACTTGGACGCTGGCGAAGCCCTCGGGTGTTGGCAGTACAGTCCCTTGGCCGCGGTCCAGATCGAACACGACCAGACCGGCATCGCCGGCCTGACGGACCCGCCCCAAGCCGACCAGCAAATTCATGGCCGGCACGGGCATCAGTTGCGAGAAGCCGCTGAGGCCGGGCGGCAGGTCAACACGGAACGAAGAGGCGGTGACGCCGTCTAAAACATAAAGCGTATCGGCCGTTCCTTGACGCGCAACGTCGGTGTTCGAGCCAAAAATGTAATCGTTCATCTCGTCGGTACCGGTGGTCGCGCTAAATTGGCCGGCACCGGGCACCGGTACCGCGGTGAACTTCTGGTCGTCGAGGTCAAACAGAAGGAACCCGCTGGCTGGGCAATCGAGACTGAAGCTACGGTCGGCCGACGAGGACCCCAGCAAACCAATCCTGCGGACCAGTTCGACTCCGAAAAAGCGAATATTGGGCGTACAGGCAGAGGTAAACCAGCCCTCGGGAAACTCGATCGCGCGCACCTCATTGCGGTCCGTGCGGATTGCCACGAAGCCATGTCGGCTGTTGTCGGCGCGCCTGGCCAACACGTAGTACATGCGCTGGCCGATGCCGACCTGCCTGAGCTGACGCGATCGGTGCTGGCAGAGCTGGCCCAGCCCGAGAGCGGCGGCGCCCGCGGCGTGGT
>JAYVUQ010000882.1:0-2386 GCA_043787785.1 Bryobacteraceae bacterium | reverse complement strand
GCGAGGCAATGGTGATCCTCTATGATCCAGAGAGTGTCGAGCAGTGTGTCGCCGCCGGTGTGCGGCAGGCCGTGAGCCTGATGGTGGGCGGCAAGACCGACCAGTTACATGGCGCGCCTGTAGCCATCGAAGGCACCGTGCGTACGCTCTCCGATGGCATTTTCGTGGACACCCAGGTGCGGCACGGGGGTTGGGGTGGGGGCGACCAGGGCGTCAGCGCCGTGGTGGAAACCGCCGAAGGGCACACCATTGTTCTTACCAGTCGCCGCATGGCGCCGATGAGCCTGGAGCAAGTCATCAGCCTCGGCGTTCATCCAGAACGCAAACAGATCCTGATTGTGAAAGGGGTGGTAGCCCCGCGTGCAGCTTACGAGCCGGTGGCGGGTGAAGTGTTACTCGTCGATACGCCGGGAGTTACCAGCGATAGCCCCGCTGCTTTCCCCTATCAACGCCGCCGTCGGCCGCTATATCCGCTGGAAGGCTAGCGAATCGGTTTTATAGAAGTTCGCCGATACGATGCAGCTTGATCATGTTAGTACTGCCAGCCTTGCCAATGGGCCGGCCCGAGACAAAGACCACTTGGTCGCGGCGCTTGGCGTAGCCCTTCTGCTCGAGCATGCTATCCATTAAGGCGAGCATCTTGTCGGTGGATTCCTTGGCTTCGGCAATGATGGGCGTGACGCCATACACGAGGCTCAACTGGCGGGCGACCTTCTCGGTGGTAGTAAAGGCGTAGATGGGCACGGGCGGACGGTACTTCGCTACCATGCGGGCGCTGCTGCCGCCAGCGGTGAAGACCACGATGGCCGCCGCGTCCAGCTTACGCGCCGCGTGATAAGCCGCGTCGGCGATGATCTCGGGCACGGTGAGCGCATGGCCGTCGGACAATTCCTTAAAGCCTTGGGCCCGTAAGCTCTCCTCGGCCTCGGCGGCAATCCTGTTCATCATGCGAGCGGCTTCCACCGGATAGCGCCCCGTGGACGTCTCGGCCGAAAGCATGATGGCGTCGGTACCGTCGTAAATGGCGTTGGCGACGTCGCTCACTTCGGCGCGAGTCGGCACGGCGCTTTCGATCATCGACTCCAGCATCTGGGTCGCCGTAATCACAAATTTGCCCTGCCGCCGCGCCCGTTCAATGATCGACTTCTGGATGAAGGGCACCTTTTCGAGCGCCGTCTCCACCCCCAAATCGCCGCGCGCCACCATCACCCCGTCGCTTTCAGCCAGGATGGCGTCCAGGTTCTCGAAGGCTTCGGGCTTTTCGATTTTCGAGATGACGAGCGGCGAAGCTTCGCGCTCTTCGAGAAAATGGCGCAGACGAACCACGTCATTGGGCTTGCGCACGAACGATAGCGCGACAAAGTCGATGCCGATGTCGATGCCGAATTGCAGGTCGGCCATGTCCTTCTTGGTGAGCGACGGGGTCGAGACTTGGACGCCCGGCAGGTTGATGCCCTTCCGGTCGCCCGCGGGTCCGCCGGCAATCACTTCGCATTCGGCGGCAATGCCGTTGGTGGAAAGCACGCGCATCTCGACGGCACCGTCATTCAGCAAGACCCGGTCGCCCTCCCGGACATCCCTGGCAAAGTCGATGTAGCTGGTGCTGGCGCCCTCCTGATTGCCGATGCGCGTTTCCGTGGTGAGGGTGAATCGTTGCCCGGTCTCGAGCATCACGCGGCCGCCCTCGAAGGTGCCCAGGCGAATCTTCGGGCCCTGTAGATCCAGCAAAATGCCCGCGTCGATACCCATCTCCGCCGCCACGCTGCGGACGACGCGAATGCGGCGCGCATGGTCTTCCTGCGAGCCATGCGACATGTTCATCCGGAAAACGTCCACGCCGACGCGCAAGAGATTGGCTACCGTTTCCGGTGAATCCGACGCCGGACCCAGCGTCACTACCGTCTTCGTATTGGGCATACTTCTCGTTTCCTGTTTTCGGCTTTCAGTTCCGGCACCGGCCGGCAGGCCGGGTATGGCGCTGAGGAGGCCCAAGCCCTGGGGCGCAGTCACCCGTTGATTCTGAGGCAAGCTGACGGAAGTAACATCCGCCGAATTCTTCGGGTTGGCTATAGACATTATCCCTCTTGCGGGCTTCTAACGGCTGACGCAGTCGAAAAGTGTGAATTCACCTTAGGTCTACATGGCCGGGTTAGTTGGCACGTCATGATCGCGGCAGATTCGTTCGACGAGAACCACCCCGGAAGGGTAGCTTTAGGTTCGCACATTCGGCGTGGCGCAGGTAAGGCTAGGAAGTAACGTTCGTGTTACTGAGGGAAATGGCCTCGATTGACCGAATTTGGCCATCGTGTTACTCTGGGAGGAGGCAGACTTACTCAGGGACATGCCTCCGGTATCAACATTCACGTTGAGTCTGTCCGACAGGTTC
>JAYVUQ010000881.1:0-2409 GCA_043787785.1 Bryobacteraceae bacterium | reverse complement strand
TTCCTGCCAACTCATCGGCGTCGAGCCCTTCGCCTGGTTCCGCGACGTTCTGACCCGCATCAACGCCCACCCCATCAACCGCCTCCACGAACTCCTCCCACACCACTGGGCCGCCGCTCGAGCTTGAAACTCGAGGCTTTTTAAAGGTCGGCCGCTGTACGCCTCTGGCCGGGTGTTTCTCAGCCGCTTACTCATAACCCTGCATCACTTCGCCACGCATGTGCCCCATGGCGTGTATCGGCGTCGAACAAATCAAAAATCTCCCCGCACCGCCGAATGTCGCCTTCGCAAAAATCGACTAGATAAGTCCCCGGCAAAGTGAGCGCCAGCGCATGATTGCCAAACTCCCGTGACGCCGCCTCGAGTTCGTCATCCGGCCCCACCACCTGCAAATGCCGCAGATACCGCCCGCCATCCACGGGGTCGAGATTGTACAAATCAATCGACAAAACAGCCGGCGCGTCGTCGGGCACATCGGTGATCCGCACGCGGGTAGTGCAGAGCACTAAGCCCAGGTGGCGCACGGACAACTCCCCGCAGCAGCGCCTTCAAAGCGGCATCCCGCAGGTCGCCGCTCGCATCCTGCAAGGGCTCCATGCCGTCCAGGATCAGCAGCACGCGTTCCTCGCGCATGCGCGCCGCCAGGGCCTCGGCCTTGGCATAAGCCGACGCCACCGGGTGCAGGGCGATGCTGAAGAAGCGCAGGATCTCGGCGAAGAAAGGGTCAGAGGAGGTCTGCCGGTCGATACTCGAGCCCTGGCTACAGAAGGACCAGCCAAAGACCGTCGCTTCCTCCAAATGCCGCTTGTACCACTTGGTCATCAGCGCCGTTTTGCCCGTGCCCCCGGGGGCGATGATCTGGATGAGGTTCGTGGCCGGGTCCGCCCAGGCTTGGTCGAGCAAAGCCAACTGCGGATCGCGCCCAATCAAAGTCGGATTCGTCGGCGGCAGCCTGCTGATCTCGGTACGGTGCCGAGTATTGCCGCGAAGCGCGGGAACGGGTTGAGGGTCAATATTCGCCAGGAGCGAGCCAAGCGCCGGCGCCTTCTCCGTTCGGCCCGTCAACTGGCGCAGCACGTCCAGATATTTGCTCTCGAAGTCAACCCGTCACTTTATCGCATCAACCCACCCCAGAAAAAGCACTGGGCCGCGAACCCTAAACATCCAACAAAATGCACCCGATGAACGTCGATGATCTCACCAATTTCGCCTATCAGCCGCCGCCTGCTGCCTTTAACGCCCGACGAATTCTGGTGAAGCCCAACCTCGGCTACCCCTTCGCGCCCCCCGTCACCGTGTCGATGCCGGTTCTCGAAAAGGTCATCGCCGCTCTTCGCCAAGCCAGCCCCCTGGCCGAAATCATCATCCTCGAAGGCGTTTGCCACGCGTTACCCGCCAACGAAATCGCCGCCCGCCTCGGCCTCCGGCGCGACGGCATCACCTTCCTCGACGCCGACCAGCTCCCCCTCGCCCTCTACCCCAATCCCCTTCCCCACCCCGCCCGCTTCAAAGAATTCCAGGCCCCCGCCTTACTCCGCGAAGTGGACTGCCGCATCTCCCTCGGCGCCTGCAAATGGACCCTCCTCAACCACCGTCCCCTCTTCAGCGGCTGCATCAAAAACCTCTACGGATTGCTCCCCCGCTCGGTCTACCGCGCCCGCAGCCCCCATAGCCGCGGCCAACTCCACCGCCCCGACGTTTGGAGCGTCCTCAGCGACGTCCACGCCACGTTTGCCCCCTACTTCGACGGCGGCATTGTCGATGCCACCCAAGTCTTGGTCAGCCCGGACTGGCGGCCCGTTCGGGGACGCACCGTTCACCTGGGCCAAGTCCTATATGGGGAAAGCCTCAGCGAAGTCGATGAAGCGGCCATCGCCCTCACCCGAGCACTCCGTAACGAGCCCCCTACTTCTTCAAGCGAATGACCGGCGGATCGACGCCGGCCGCAGGCTCGAACAGGCCGAACGAAATCACCGCCGTTGTGGACGCCACCGCCACATACTGCTTTCCATCCGCCGAGTAAACCACCGGCGACGCCGTGAGCATTTCACCCACGTTGAAGTGCCATAGGTTCTTGCCACTTCGGGCGTTGAGCGCGACGAAGTGGCCGTCGTCGTCACCGCTGAAGATCACGGCGCCGGCGGTAGATACCGTGCCGGCCCACATGCGGCCCGCACCCGTCATGGGGTACTCCCAGGCGCGCTTGCCGGTTTTAGGATCGAGAGCCCGCAGCAGCACTTGCCCGCCTTCTTCCGTCGCGCCGCCGCCCGAAAAATTCTTCATCGGCTGCGGTTCCTGAGCTGACTTGTAGTACATCCCGCACTGCTCCAGCGTCAGCACGTACAGCAAGCCAGTAAGCGGGTTATAGGACTGGCCCATCCAATTCGTCGCGCCCTTCACGCTCGGGCA
>JAYVUQ010000880.1:0-2345 GCA_043787785.1 Bryobacteraceae bacterium | reverse complement strand
AGTTCTCTCGCCAGCGCCGCGGGGCTCTCCGTGGCCATCCGCCGCACCGCCGCTTCCTTGTACTCCACGCTAAACACCCGCGGTGGAAACGCTGTTTCCACCGCGGGTGTTTAGCGTGGAGTACAAATATTTCCGGGATGCCCAGCGGTGCCCTGACTTACCGTAGGTCATCCACGGCCGCGGGCGGCTGCTGCCGGGGGCAATTGGGCCATTGGCGGGTCGGAAATGCCGCGAAAACGGGGACGGGAACCGGTATTGCGCAAATCGAGTTCTGCAAATACCTTAGTTTCATTGTGTTGCGGGAAAACTGTACCACCCCGTGGCACCCCGTAAATGGTCCTATTTTTCGGTGACTTAACCCGAACACCGTTTACACAAATCTATTGACACAGCCCGCTGGGCCCATTCGGTTCATCACCGGCACCGAAACAATCGCGGCCCACCCCGATGGTCTCATGTAAACTCTAAGGACTATGTCTGACATTCTTGGCACGCCTTACGAAGTTGAGTCGACTCAGTATGCATCCACTGTGGATATTGCAAAGCGAGTCGAGGAAATGCGGGCAACCGGGGCGCTCACGCCAAATGTGCTAAACAAACTGCGCAAGTATTTCCGCATCAAGAATATTTACAACTCGAATGCAATCGAAGGTAACTCCCTCAACGTGGGAGAAACTCGCCTTGTCGTGGAGCAGGGCCTCACCATCACGGGCAAGCCGCTGAAAGATCAAGTCGAGGCCAAGAATCTTTCCGCAGCGCTCGACTTCCTGGAGGAATTGGCCGGCAATCCAGCGCAACCGATCACCGAAACAGATGTGCGCCAGATTCACTACCTAGTCTTAACCGGGACAGATAACGATTTGGCTGGAAAGTACCGCACGACCGCGGTAGAGATTAGCGGATCGAAGTACAGGCCTCCCGGTCCGGAATCTGTACCGTCAGAAATGGAAACGTTCGGGGCATGGCTTAAGAGAGCTAGTGTGCCAGATAGTCTATTCACTCGAACGGATGCCATCCTGGCGGCAAGCGCAGCCCACACATGGTTTGTTACGATACACCCGTTTATTGACGGAAATGGCCGAGTCGCGCGTCTGCTCATGAACTTGATGCTGATGCGCTACGGATTTCCAATCGCGGTCATTACGCGCGAGGATCGGCTTCGTTACTATGATGCCCTCGAACTCACTCAGAATTCTGACCTGACATCTTTTGTTGCGCTTGTGGCCGAATGTCTTGAAGAAAGCCTTGAGGAGTACATAGCGGCGGCGGACGAGCAACGGGAGTCGATTGAATGGGCGAAGTCGATCGCTAGTAAGTTTGATAAAAAAGAAACCACTAAGGCCGCCAATCAGTATGAGGTTTGGCGGAACGCGATGGAATTGCTCAAAAGTTTGTTTCGCCAGACTGCAGAATTCCTTGATTCATCGGCGATATCTGGCGAAGTGTTTTTCCGAGATTTCGGAAACCTCGAGTTTGAGAAGTATCTTTCGCTCAAGAACCAAGGATCCGCTAAGAAGACTTGGTTCTTTAGACTCGATTTTAAGAACGGCTCTAGTGCCGCGAGGTATTTATTCTTCTTCGGTACCCCAAGTTATTCCATGTGGCAACTGGCTGATGTGACTCTTCACATCAGCCGCGAGGAGCCGCCCGGCTCATTCAGATATGAACGCCTTGACGCTATCTCGGCTCCCAATGTGCCCAATATTTTAGAGATTGGCTATAAAGCCGCTGAAGAAAGATTCATCGTTAGAGGGGCAAACAATGCGATTCGAAGTGAGAAGATAGACATCCTATGCCGTAAGTTCGTACAAGAAGTCATCGAAAAAAACTTTGGTGGATAGCTCTGGGAAACGACATCCTTAACGATCTATCGGCGCAGTTCGCTCTGGCCGCATTACTCCACGACGCCAACGAGCCATTCGGCGACCAGGGCTGGCTTGGAGGAGTTCTCGATTTCCACGGTGGCGGAGTAAGTGATCTGAAAACCGCCGGGGACGCCGGTGACCGAGAGTACGGTGAAGCGGCCGCGGATGCGGGAGCCGGACTTGACGGATAAGTCGGACTCCCTACGCTTTCGTCAAGCGAATTATTAGGCGAAAACTAGTCGTTGTAGCGAGGCTTGGCGTTGGGGGATCTTCCCCCAACCCCCCTGGGATTTATCGCTTTCTGGCAGACTGCCTGGGCTTCGCCCTGCCGGGGCGGCTTTGAGCCGCCCCAGGCAGTCCGCACTTACGACGGCGCTGAGGTTCGCGGTAGGGATGACCATCGCTGATCACCCCCCGCACAGATCCGTACAAGCGGAATTACCGCATACGGCTCCTCCCTTTTATTCGAGCGTCAAAGCG
>JAYVUQ010000879.1:0-5451 GCA_043787785.1 Bryobacteraceae bacterium | reverse complement strand
GCACTGTCAGCAGGCGAAGGTGAAATTCCGGACGATCGCGGCGATTTGCGAAGCGGTGGAAGGCAAGGCGATGTCGGCACAGATCCGCGAGGTGGATGTGCAGGACTTGCTGTCGCGGGAGCCGGTGGATTTGGATCATAGTCTGGTGCGGGACAGTCTGTGCGGCAAGGTGGTGATGGTGACTGGGGCGGCAGGGTCGATCGGGTCGGAGCTTTGCCGGCAGATCGCTCGCTTTCAGCCGGCAGCCTTGGTGGCGTTTGATATTGCCGAGACACCGCTGTTTCATCTGGGGCGGGAGATGGAGAGTAACTTTCCGGAGGTTGAGTTCCGGGTAGAGATTGGCAGTATTCAGAATCAGAGGCGCGTGGGGATGGCGATGGCGGCCAATCGGCCTTCGGTGATCTATCATGCGGCGGCTTACAAGCATGTGCCGGTGATGGAGTCGAGCGTGCTGGAAGCGGTGGCGAACAATGTGGTGGGAACCCGGAATGTAGCGACGATGGCGGCGAAGTATGGGGTGGATGAGTTCGTCCTGATTTCATCCGATAAGGCGGTTCGGCCGACTAGTGTGATGGGGGCGACGAAGCGACTGTGCGAGTTACTGATTCGGGCCCTGCCGAACAACGGCACCCGGTATGTGGCCGTGCGCTTCGGAAATGTTTTGGGTAGCAATGGCAGTGTGATTCCTCTCTTTAAGCAACAGATCGCGGAGGGCGGGCCCGTGACGGTAACCCATCCGGAGATGCGGCGGTATTTTATGACGATTCCCGAGGCCTCACAGTTAGTGCTGCAGGCGTCTGCGATGGGCCGGGGCGGGGAGATCTTTGTTTTGGATATGGGCGACCAAATAAAGATCGTAGATATTGCGCGTAAGTTAATTCTTCTTTCGGGGCGCGTACCGGATGTAGAGATTAAGATCGCGTTTTCTGGAACACGTCCAGGCGAAAAACTGTATGAGGAGTTAAACCTGGACGACGAAGCGACTGTTCCGACGGAGCATCGAAAGATAAAGATCTTTGTCGGAAGAGATCTTTCGGTCGCTAACATGACTTACCGTATGGAGCAGTTGCAGGAGCTGTGCGCATCCCGAAATACGAGCGAAGTAATTCGCATGATGCGGACTTTGGTGCCAGAATATAGCCCCAGCGAGATGGTACTCGCGATGGCTGAGGTAGATGAGATGCCAATGGCCCATGCGGCGGTGGCGGGACATTGAGATGACTATGGCTGAGGTTAGGTTTTATGCGGAGCATGGCTGGCTGATCACGGAGCCGGTGGTGGCGGCTGCGGCTATCGATGAGACACTGCGGGGACTGGATCAGCATTGGAGTTTCCACCGGGACCGCGTTCCGCCGGGGGCGGGTGAGTACTTCCCGGATCGGATGCCGGGCGATGGAGACGGTACGCGGAATAGTGAGTATATCTCGTTGCAGAATGAGCTGGTGAGTAGGCTGGCTTGGTCCGTGGTGATTGGGGAGATTGCGGCTGCGACGTGTGGCACTTCGTCGGTTCGGCTTTTTGACGATCAGATCGTTTACAAGCCCGGCGGGCAAAGTGAGGCGGTGGTAGGATGGCATGTGGATGGAGATGACTGGGGCACCTGTTCGTCGCGACAGATGTTGACGGCCTGGATGTCGTTGCATGACTGCCCGGAGGAGTTGGGGCCGCTGGTGGTTTGTGGATGGGAGTCATAAATTGTCACACTCACTGGATCGCACCGTATTGTCCTTTCATCGGCGCGATAGGGAGGGGCTGGCCAGGCACCTGAGGGAGCTGGGTTTCGAGTTTAAGCCGGTAACGATCGAAATGAAACGGGGCCAATTTAGCTTGCACCACTGCCTGACGATCCATGGCAGTTACGCGAATCAATCGAACCGGCCGCGCATTGCGCTGGCGGTACATTTACAGGATGGAGAGAATCGCTATCGCCCGGCGAGGAGACCGGATGGCCGGCCGGGTGAATTATTTAATGACCGGATCTGCCGGCGGACCGGGGACGGATTGCCTGATTATCAAACCGAGGCGGTGTTTCCGCGACTATGGTGATTGGTTGCCACACCGAAGTATTACGGACTGCGAACCCGCGCTGGGCGGATTCGTTGGGTTTAGTTCGTCATGATATTTATCATACTGCGGCTTACCATGAGTTAGGGGGCCTGGGAAGGGAAGGGGAGTCGTTTGCCTTTCTGCACCGGGAGGGTGACTTAGTATTTCTGTGGCCTTATTTGTTGACGCCGAGCGAAGGCGATAGTCGAGCTTTTGATGTTAGTTCGGTATATGGGTACGCGGGGCCGGTATCGTCACCTGATTCGGAGTTTATTGGCCGCGCGTGGCAAGGTTTGCAGGAAGCTTGGCGGGGCCAGGGTGTGGTGTCGGTGTTTACTCGTTTCCACCCCTTGTTAAGGAATCAGGAACTGGTTTACGGGCTTGTGGATGGCGAGGGGCAGCCGGTGGATAACGGTATCCGATTCCATGGGCCGACGGTTTCCCTGGACTTGCGTCTGGGTGTAGAAGAGCAATTTGGCCGATACCATAAGAACTTACGCAACGAGGTGCGTCGCTCACGGGAGGCGGGGTTCGTGACGGTGCATGATGAGCGGTGGGAACATTTAGACGATTTTGTCCGTTTATATCGAAGTACGATGGCGCGGTTGCACAGTCGACCGGAGTATTTGTTGGATTCCGATTGGGTGCGGGAGTTCGGGCGGACGCTAGGAAAGCAAGCCCTGTTATTTGTAACAAAATGGGAGGGATCGGTGGCTGCGGCTTGTTTGGTGATGGCTCATGGTTCTTTCCTGCATTATCACCTAATTGGTAGTAGGTCAGATTTGTTGGCGCGTTCACCAACGAAAGCACTGTTGGATGGCTTGCGAGTATGGGGCACGGAAAACGGGTTTGAATTGCTTCATCTGGGTGGGGGTGTGGGGGGGCGGCAGGATTCGCTCTATCAGTCGAAGAGAAAGTTCTCGCCAATGACCCACGAGTTTTGTACGGGTAGTTGGATTTTGGATCTTGAGAGGTATCGGGACTTGGAGGCGACGCACCGGCGGCGGTATTCAGAGCACGGGATTGAGATTGGCGAACCTGGCTTCTTTCCGATTTACCGGTACCGGCCGGCCGCGGCGGTTTAGGCGATCTGCGAAGTGACGGAACGAAGCCGGATGTTGTTGATTGCATGGTGCTTGTGTCGAGTTTACGTAATTTTTGCGGGCTAGGCTGAGGTAGGAGACGGGCCGGGGGGGCCCCGTCCTACCCGATTCATCTTAGGATAGCGGGTGGGACCAAGAAAGCAGGGGGGTGAAAATTGGTAAGGGATTTATTTGTATACGGTTGCGAGGAAAAAGATTGGTGTGATCAGGGGAGTAGGTGAAGGTGGGAGGCGGGGAAGAGGATGGCCCATTCTTTGGCGACCGGAGGGGATTGGATGGTGGAATGGTGGAGAAGGTCGACGAGGAGGCCGCCGGTGAACTGAAGCCTGGGGCCGACGGCGTGTTGGTAGGTGTGGAGGAGGGTGGCGGCGAATTCATTTTCGCGGAGGGGGCCTTCGAGAGGGCGGGCTTGGACGTGGTGGTATTGGATGCAGCGCCAGTTGCCGTCTGGGTTGGGGCCGTCTGAGGCAGGGAGGACGTTGTAGTTGCCGAGGAGGCGGGCGACTTCGGCGGTGGCGGGGGCTGCGGCGACCTGCTGGGGCGGGCCGGATTGGATGACGCGGCCTTCGCACATGACGAGCATGTGGGTGCCGAGGGCGCAGGCTTCGTCGAGGTCGTGGGTGACAAACAGAATGGGAGTTTGGATTTCGGCGAGTAGGGTGTAGAGTTCCTGGCGCAGGGGTGCATCGAGGCCGCGGGTGGGTTCATCTAGTAATAGCAATCTGGGTTGACCGACGAGGGCGCGGGCGATGGAGCCGCGCTGTTTTTGGCCGCCGGATAGCTGACTGGGGCGGCGTCCGGCGACCTGATCGAGCCGGAAGCGGTCGAGGAGTTGGTTGATAGGGCTGCCGCCGGGGCGCTGTTGGGCGGCGAAATCGAGGTTTTCGCGCAAGGTCATGTGGGGGAAAAGGGCGTAGTTTTGAAAGACGTATCCGGTGCGGCGAGCGCGGGCAGGCAGGTTAATGCGGGCTTTGCTGTCAAAGAGGACCTCGCCGTCGAGGACGATGCGGCCGTGATCGGCGTGGGTAAAGCCGGCAATGCAATCGAGGGTAAGGGACTTACCGGCACCGGAGGGTCCGAAAAGGACGGTGATGCCGGAGGTGGCTTTCAGGTCGAGGTGGAGATGGAAGGCGGCGGATTCGGGATGGCCGGGGAAACCTTTGTGGAGGGTGGCTTCGATCATAAAGCCTTGTGGTTGAGGCGGTTGGCCAGGGTGAGGATGATGACCGCGGTAAGGGAAACGGCGATGACGAGAGTGCGGGCGAGCGCGCCTTGTCCGCTTTCGACGGCGTCGTAGATGGCGGTGGCGACGGTTTGGGTGCGGCCGGGGATGTTGCCGGCGATCATGATGGTGACGCCGAAGTCGCCCATGGCGCGGGCGAAGGCGAGGGCGGTGGCGGCGGCGATGGGGCGGCGGGCGAGGGGGAGAGTGATGCGCCAGAAGACACGCCATTCGGGAGCGCCCAAGTTGCGGGCGGCCCATTCATAAGTACTATCCACGCTTTCGAGGGCGGCGCGGGAGGACTTGATCAAGAGGGGCGCGGAGTGGACAAAGGCGGCGACGACGGCGGCTTGCCAGGTGAAGACTAAGGGGCCTCCGGTAAGGTTTTCGTAGAGGCGGCCGAAGGTGCTTTCGCGGCCCAGGAGGACCAGCAGATAGTAGCCGAGGACGGTGGGGGGGAGGACGAGGGGGAGGGTGATGAGGGAATCGAGGATCTCTTTGCCGCGGAAGTGGCGGTTGGCGAGCGCGTGGGCGCACCAGAGCCCGAAGACGAGGGCGAGGAAGGTGGCGATGGTGGCGACGCGGAGGCTGAGCCAGAGGGGGGACCAGTCGGACATCAGAGTTTGATTCTAGCGTGGATGGTGGGGGTTGACGGAAAGGGGCTCTTGAGTTAGCGTAAAGTATACTCTGATTGATTGATCAATCGATGCAGTTTGAGGCTTGAGATGACCAGAAAAATCACCGCGGTGACTGCCCGGACGCAGTTTGGACAAATTATGGATCGCGCACTGGAGCACGATGAGCGCTTCCTGGTGGAGCGGAACGGCGAGCCGGCGGTGATGATCTTGAGCATCGCCGACTTTGTGGAGACGTTGGCTCCGGCTCCGGATTGGTTGAAGGACCTCGCGGAAGATTCGCGGAGACGGGGGCTCGATAAGCTGACGACGGCGGATATCGATGCCGAGATCGCTGCGACACGGCAGGATCGCCGGTCGCGGCAGCCGGCTGGATGATTCGGGTGGTGCTGGATACGAACATCGTCGTTTCGGCGATGTTGCGGACGGCTGGGCTGCCGTACTC
>JAYVUQ010000878.1:0-5970 GCA_043787785.1 Bryobacteraceae bacterium | reverse complement strand
TTACAAAATCGGCGACCGGGAAGCGGGCATCGACGGTTGCTTTGCCTGTCATTCCACCGGCGCGCTCGTCGGGCTGAAGCCGGCGGAGAATGGGGTGCGCTGCGAGGCTTGCCATGGGGCGGGAGCGGCGCATGCCGAGTCCGGGGGGAAGGTGCGGATGGGGAACCCGAAGCAGTTGACGGCCGCGGCGTTAAACGATTTGTGTGGCCGGTGTCATCGGCCACCGGCGTCTGACCCGGCAAAGATCGATTGGAACTATAGCTGGAATGTGCGGCACCAGCCGGTGTACCTAAGCCAGTCAGCGTGCTTTGTGAAGAGCCAGGGTCAGCTCTCGTGCTTGACGTGTCATGGGCCGCATGAGCCGTTGGCGACCCGTGTCGCGCACTACGATAGGCAATGCGTCAGTTGCCACGCCACCCGCTCGCGGAACTGCGGACCGAGGGACTGCGCCGGTTGCCACATGCCGCGCGTGAGCCCCGAACCACCGCTGGCGTTCAGCAATCACTGGATCGGCATTTACCGGGACGGAAACAGCCTGCGACCGGCCCGGGCGCGTTAGAAGATCAACCGCAGTGCCAGTTGCACTTCGCGTGGTTTGGGGTTGAAGGCCTGGCTGGTCACCACGCCGAAGGTGGCGGTGTTGATGGCGCGACCGGGTTCGCCAAAGGTGGGCGTATTCGTAAAATTGAACGCCTCGGCGCGGAACTGGAGCTTCCACCCTTCGCGAATGGCGAAGTTCTTGAAGAGCGACAGATCCAGGTTGTAGAGTGAATCGGTATGCAGGTTGGGCAAGGTGCGCGAGACGTTGCCATAGGTGTAGCCGGCCGGGTTGCTGAAAGCGTCGGTATTAAACCAGCGATCGATGGTGGGATGATCCACCTTGGCCGACAAGCCAGGGACGACGTTGGGCCGGTTACCGCCGCCCGCTACCGTGGCGGCCAGGGCGATCGGCGTTCCGCTCTCGATGGTCTGAATGGCGTTTAACTGCCAGCCACCGATGGCGTGCCGCGCGAGGGCCGAGCCAGTCTTGCCGAAGGGCACTTCCCACAGGACGCTGAGCACCATGCGCTGGGGAACATCCTGGGAACTCTTGGAGCGTTCGGCACGGAAGTTACTCCAGTTCTGGACGGTGGTGGTCACCGCGGCGCCGGGCCGCACCTGCCCCGAGTTGGCACCATCATCCAATAACTTGGCGCCGGTGTAAGCCATGAGAAACGAGAGGCCACGCGACATGCGCTTTTCCACCTTAATGGCGAGCGCGTGATAGATGGAGTTATTCAGGAACGAGTAACCGCCGGAGACCCCGGTGAACTGGGGGAACGGCAACAGGCTCTGCTGGCGAGTGATGGTGGCACCGCTGAGCGGCCCCGTAGCGACTAGGCCGCGGAAGGGATTGGCCACCGACTCGGCCAGCGTTGCGCCACGGGCGAAGTTGGCATCGGAAATCTGGTTGAGATTGCGGCTATCGGCAAACAAGCGCACGCCATGATTGCCCACCCATGCGGCTTCGAGTAGCCAGCCATTCCAAGGCTGATGCTGAATGGTGAAGTTCCACTGTTCGGTATAGCCGCGTTGGGCGTCCTTCAATTGCCCCGTGATCGCGGTACCGATGCCAGTAAGCAGGCCATCCTTGCTGCCCGTGGGCGGAGTGAGGCCGTCGGGGAAAGGGTTGCTCATGCGATCACGCGGGGTGAGGCCGCCGTCAAGGCTGGTAACCATGGGCGTGTCGTTGAGGTAACCAGTGCGAGAGAGGGAGACGGTGATCGGCACGTACATGATGCCGAAGCCGCCGCGAACGACCGTCTTCTGCGTGGCCTGGTAAGCGAAGCCGATGCGGGGGCCGAAGTCATTCCAGTTGAGATCGCGCTGGTAGCGGGAGGCGCCAGCGATGCCAGGATAGGTGAGTCCACCGCGAAGGTCGAGGCCGGGGACTTTGAGGGGAGAGGCGGCGTTGGGGTCGAAGGTGGAGAGCACGTTATAACGGTCAGTCGGCGGGGCTTCGAGTTCCCAGCGCAAGCCGAGGTTGAGCGTGAGACGGCGAGAGATTTTCCAGTCGTCCTGCAAGAAGGCCGCGTGATACTTGACGCTGGCCGTGCCGTCGGTCTGCAAACGCGCGGAGCCGGAAGCCGGAGTGCCGAGCAGCAGCGAAGCCACGCCGAAGCCCGCATTGGCATTGGCTTGCACGGGATTGGGGCCTTGGGTGAAGCCGCGATTGAAGGAGTAAGTGCCAACGGAAAACTCACGCCCATAATCATTGACGGCGTAGAAGCGATGCTCATAGCCGGTCTTTAGCGTGTGCGAGCCGGCGATCTTGGTGAGGGCGGCACTGGTAAGGGTGGTGTGCGAAGGACCGCCCCGGGAGGCGATGGCCCCGAAGTTGGCGGCATCGCCGACGTTGAACGTGGGGAAGCGGCCGGTGGCGGCGCCGCGGCCGACGTAGGTCTGCTGCTTCAAAGCCTGGGGCAGGCCGAGGGTGGTGATGTCGAACCCTTCGCTGGGTGTAAAGAAGTGCTCGTTTTCGCGATTGAAGCCAGTGCGGGCTTCGAGCAGCAGCGTGGGGGAGAGCGTTTCGTTGTAGTTGAGCGAGGCGCTGTTGCGAGGGATGAGGACGGCGCGGCCATCGGGTTCGGCGGGGGTGTTCCAGACGCTGGCGAATTTCCAGTTGAGGTCGTCCCAAGTGTAGCGGCCAGAGATGCGGCGTGAGGTTGAGATGTTCCAATCGCCCTTGGCGGTGATGGCGTGGCGGTTGATGGGTCCGGGGCCTTGCAAAAAGAGATTCTGCGCCCGGGTGTTGAGTGCGCCGGGCAGGTTCGGTTCGGGATAATATTTCAGGGCATTGCGGCCAACGGCGTCGATGCGGTTGGTGGGGATCTGGTTGCCGGGGAAGGCGTCGCGGAGGAAGCCACCGGCGGGGTTGGGGCGGGTGGTGTCGGGGTCGTAGATGGTGATGAGATTACCATTGGCGGTACGGGTATCGGAGAAGTCGCCGGCGCGCTGGAGCAAGGTGGGCGAGGTGAGAATCGATTGCACGGCGCGGCGCTCAAAGAACGCTTCGTAGTTCGTAAAAAAGAAGATTTTGTTGCGCTTGATGGGCCCGCCGAGAGAGCCGCCAAACTGGTTATAGGCTAAGGGCGCCACTTTGCGGCCGGCACGGTTGGCGAAAAAGTCATTGGCGTTGAAGTTATCGTTGCGCAGGAACTCGAAGAGGTTGCCGTGGAATTGGTTGGTGCCGCTCTTGCTTACCAGGGAAATGATGCCCCCGGCGGTGCGGCCAAACTCGGCGGACATCGCGTTCGTGAGCACCTTGAATTCCTGCGTCGAGTCAATCGAAAGGAAGGTCTGGGTGCCGGCGATGGTGAGCTTTTCACTAGCGATGCCATCGACCAGGAAGCCGTTCGCGAGCGGCGGACCGCCACCAATCGAGATCGCCGCCAGACGCCAACTGGAGAGCACTTGTCCGCCGAAGAATCCGATGCCGCGGACCGTCGGGATCAAGTTGGCGAGGCCCAAGGGATTGCGGCCGTTGAGCGGCAGTTCTTCCACCTTCCGGGCATCCATCACGGTGCCGAGAGACGAGGTATTCGGCTCCAGCAGCGGAGCGCCGCCAGTAACTTCCACGACTTCGGTGACGGCGCCCACTTCGAAGCGGATGGGCACGGCCAGGGAACGGTCGGCCTCTACAACGATGCCCTCGCGACGGACGGCCTTAAAGCCGGTTTGGGAAGCATCCAGGGTATACACTCCCGGCTGCAGAACCAGGAAACGGAAGGCGCCCGCCTCGTCCGTCGCGACGGTGCGGCTGAGACCGGTTTGCGGGCTGTTCAGGCGAACCTGGACACCGGCAATGGCCGCGCCGGAGCTATCCGTCACCGCTCCCGTAATGGTTCCCGTGACTTGTTGCGCGTAGGCAGAAACGGCAAGCAGAAATGCGGCAAGAATCCTAAGCATGAAGAGTCCCTTCTTTGGGAACTGAGTATACTATTTTTCGCTTCCCCTTGTGGTCCTGGTAAACGCCCGAGTGGTGGACCCCGCAAAATTCTGTGAGAACTTTCCCGGTGAAAACCCACTTAGGTTGAGGAGGGTATGCCATGCGGTCTTTGCGTGATTTCGTGCGGGACAGATTTATGGCGTGACCCAACGCGGTAACCACGGCTAGTGGGTGATTCGCGATGAGGAGGATTTCCTTAAGGCTCTTTCCTGGATGGACAAATATGCCGGGATGCGCGAGGTGAAGGTGCATGGCTTTGCTTGATGCATAACCGTGAGCACTGGTTGTTTGAGGCTTCGACGGAAAGTTCGATTTCAAATTCGATGCGCGATTTGCCGGCGGGCGCGTTGCCGCGGTATTGGCGGGCGGTGGACGGGGCGGTGTTTCTGGATGGGCCGGTGTTGGAGGTTCGGTTGAATGCCCGGCGCGTAGCGGGGTCGCATAACCGGCCGCACATATGGCCGGGCACGACGTATTGTCGGACTAACGCATTTGAGTTAGCTGCCCAGTTGACTTATACAGCGCACGGTCATTTGTGATGGCTCTGGAAGTAAGCTGGCCAGGCAGCCCGAAAAGGGAGTAGGTCGTCGCAGGTTTGGGTGAAGTAGCGAGGCTATCCTGGGGAGCGCGAATCTGGTTTGCGGGGCATCTACCGATTAGTGGATTTCGCAGGCCGTACTCCGCATGGACCCGGGGATAGCGGATGTCGAGGACATCCACAGAGATGATCTAGTGCTTCATGGACTGAGGCCACGATAAAGCTACTTCAGGAAGCCCAAATCCGAGACCGTGAAGTTGCCGATGTTCGGGAAGACGCTGCGTAGATTGCTGAGTTGCACGCCGAACCAGGCGGCGAGCGTCGCGCCGTACTGATCGACGGAGGTGGTGGGGATCCAGCGGCCTTCGCCGCCGGCATCGTCCTGGCCGTTCAGATCGAGCGAGGGGAAGGTGCCGTAGAGCGAAGCGCCTTTGACGGCCCCGCCCAGCACTAAGTGGTGGCTGCCCCAGGCATGGTCAGAGCCGCCGTTGGAGTTTGGCTGTAACGTGCGGCTAAAGTCCGATTCGGTAAAGGTAGTTACTTTTTCGGCGATGCCTAACTCGACGGTGGCATCAAAAAGCGCGCGCAAGGCGGGGCTCAGTTGGCCGAAGAGGTTATCCTGATCGGTTAATTGGTTAGTGTGCGTGTCGAAGCCGCCGATGGAGGCGAAGAAGATCTGGCGCGTCATACCCATTGTTTGGCGGACTTGAATCAATTTAGCCACTTGTTCCAGTTGGCCGCCTAAGCTGGTCTTGGGGAAAATCGTCTTCAGCACGGGGGCGCCATTTAAAGCCTTCTGTAGAGTGTCGTCGTCTTTCAGGCCGTTCTGCATGATTTTCTCGGCCTGCACCACCAGGGTCGCGCCGGTGTCGAAGGTAAGCACCTCCTGTAACGACGCCATCCGCGCGTCGCCGGCGGCATTCTTCGCAAATCCCGCCAAGCCTAAAGCCTTACCGGGCGAGATCGCCGCTTGCCGCGTTTGCGCGCCCGTGCCGAAGATCACATTGCCGGAGACGCTGACCAGAGTGGGGAAGGTTGACGGCGCGTTCAGATAGGCTACCTGGTCTGCGGCGCGTCCGCCCCAGCCGGAGGTGGCAATGCCCGTGGGCATCGAGGTCTGCCACTGCGTTTGCTGATCGGAGTGCGAAAACAGATTCGACGGCATGGTGGTTTGGCCGGCGAGATACTGGGTGCGGGTTAGCGGCTGCACCAGCGAGCCGACATTGGCGATGGCCGCCAGGTTCTGGCTCTTCCAGAGGGCTTGCACTTCGGTCAACTTCGGGTGCAGGCCAAAACCGGCTTTTCCGGCAGTTACCGGAAGCAAAGAGGCCGACGTCAGTGCGAGGTTCTTCCGATTGGCGTTGTAAGTATCAAACAGCTTCGTATCCATCGGCACGATGAGGTTATTGGTGTCGTTTCCTCCGTAAAGGAAGACGCAAACCAG
>JAYVUQ010000877.1:0-4820 GCA_043787785.1 Bryobacteraceae bacterium | reverse complement strand
CCCTGAATAACTACGCCACGATGTCGAGCCGGCTGGGTGATCGGGCGAGTGCACTTGTCATTTCCGCTGAGGCGGTAGCGGCATTTCGACGGCTCGCTCAAACGCAACCGGCTGTGTTTGAATCAAAACTGGCCGCCGCTTTAGTCAACCATTCAGCCATAGTTAGTCCCCTTGGCCCACCAGAGGCCACATTGAGCGTCGCTCGCGAGGCTGTTCAACTCTATCGGCGACTTGATTCGAACGGTCGCACTCCTGGACTGGGAAAGGCCTTGAGTAACTACGCTTCTACGCTAAGTGCCCTTGGCCAGTCTGAACCGGCGCTGATCGCAGCACGGGAGGCTGTCGATGTAATGCGTCGCCACGCTCAAGCCCGTCCGGATCAATATCGCGCAAACTTTGCAACGGCACTGAGCAACTTCAGCCAGAGACTAGCCGACGTAGGCCAGCGCGAGCCAGCCCTGACCGCCGCCCGCGAGGCCGTCGACATTCGCCGGCAACTCGCCCTAGCCCGCCCCGACACCTTCCTCCCGGACCTCGCGATGTCCCTGGCCGTGCTCGCCCAAAACACCGAAGATCCCCCCCAGTCCATCGCTCTCTTCCATGAGGCGATCACGCTCTTGCGGCCCCTTTTCCTCCAACTACCCCAAGCTCACTCCGGCTTGATGAGCAAACTCTGCCAAAACTACCTCAGCTCCTGCCAAACCCACTCCACCGCGCCCGATCTTGCACTTCTTACGCCGATTGACAAAAAACTTCAGCAACAATAGTGACGGTCCCCATTGCCGCCTCCCCGAAGCGATCCTCCCCTACTGGCGCCGATGTATCCCTCTTTTGTGCCATCCCCGCAAACCGGCGGTCACGACTAACTTGCCCCTTATCATCAGTAACTTAAGCCAAAAGGCTCCATCCCGTCTGCTATCCTCATCTCAGCAGTAAGCAGGACTGCCAAAAAAACCCGCAAGTCAGTGTCATTCCCGAGTCGGCTCAATAGAATCAGTGACTCCCCGGTTCGTTTCGTCACCCTCGGATTCCCGGCCGCGAGCCTAGCCAGGCTCCCAAGTAAGTAAAGCCAATAGAATCAACCACTCCCGGGTTCGCTCCGTCACTACCGAATCGCGATCCAGGCTACACCGCTTGGCGGGCCAGATCGCGCTTCAGATACAGGACGCAGCAAGTGAAAAGCAGCGTTGGTTGAGCGCGCTCACCAGAAAGAGCGTCGCCACCAGGATCCATTTGTAACTTGCGCTCTGCTGCAAGGTCCTATTGTAAGTACGATTCTGTTATAAGATTTGGAGGTGTCTTTCCCGCAGTTGTCTCTCTCTCTCGCCCTCTTGATCGGCCTCGGTCTCGCCGCGGCCCAAACGCCCCCGAAGCGGACCCCGCCGCCGACGCGCGATCCGCATACACCCGGGTATGTCCAGGCCAAAGAACTGCCAGACGGCACCGTGCCGCCCCCTAACGCCGATGGCAACTTCATCATCGGCCCCACGCATACCCCAGCACCCGAAATGACGGTGCAGGCGGGCGTCCCGCAAGGTACCGTGTACGAGTTTAAGATGGAGTCCACCGACAGCAAGATCTATCCGGGCATCGCCCGCGAGCCCGGCACCTTCGGCCAGCCCGACCCGGCGGATCCCACCAAGTTGATCGTCTTAAGCCACCCGGCCCCCTACACTCGCAAGGTGGCAGTTTATGTGCCGAAGCAGTATGTTCCAGGCACCGCCGCCCCGTTTATCGTCGGCGCCGATGGCATCGATAAGGCGCTCTTTACCGCGCTCGATAATCTGATCGCCCAGCAGCGCGTGCCGGTGATGATTGCCATCTCCATCGGCAACGGTTCCGGCGACGCCCAGGGTAGCCAACGCGGCCTCGAGTATGACACGATGTCGGGCCTTTATGCGGAGTTTGTCGAGAAAGAAGTACTGCCGCTTGTCGAGAAACAGTACAACGTCAAACTAACCAAGGACCCCAACGGCCGCGCCACCATGGGTGGCAGTTCGGGCGGCTCGGCGGCACTCATCATGGCCTGGTATCACCCCGAGTGGTACCATCGCGTGCTCACTTACTCTGGCACTTACGTTAACCAGCAATGGCCCACTGACCCCAAGTTACCCCACGGTGCCTGGGAGTTCCACGAAAATCTCATTCCCAAGAGCCCAAAGAAGCCGATCCGCTTATGGCTCGAAATTAGCGACCGCGACAATCTCAGCACCCGCGATGACTATCACGATTGGGTGCTAGCCAACGAGCGGATGGCCGACATCCTAGCCAAGAAGGGCTATCATTACCAGTTCGTCTTTGCGCGTAACGCCGGACACACCGACCGGATGGTGAAACAGCAGACTTTACCTGAGGCGCTCGAGTATCTCTGGCAAGGCTATCCGCAAGCCGGAAAGAAGAATTAACTCCGGCAAGATCAAAAATTTCCGGCATCGAACAAATGGCCCGGCAATTGCACCAACCCCGGCTACCGTGGCTTCCTCTTTTGGCGATACTCGCTGTCGGATACTGAGTCGTTCAGCGGGCGCTCTACTCAGGAAACGGAACCGGTACAGCCTTGACGCCCGCCTCGGATTCAGATAATTTAGCCATGATGATCTTGCGCCGTAGTCTTTTCGGCCTGCCAGCCAGCCTCCTCGCCCGGCCGGCCCGGGTAGAGACCATTTACCGCTCGCCCGGCCCGCAGCCCAATGGCCTACAGGCCACGGCGGACGGCCTGTGGATTCTCGATCAAGGCGATAACCATGCCTACCTGGTGGAGTACGGATCCGGCAAAGTCCTGCGCGATCTCAAGACCGATACCGTCGCCGGTAGTGGCATCACCTTCGACGGCGAAGCGCTTTGGATCGCCTCCACCTACACCTGCGAGATTCTGCGCGTCGATGCCCGCACGGGAAGAACATTGGAACGCCATCCCACGCCCGGCGCGGGCGTCGTCGCTTGGACAGCGTCGGAAGCCCGTCACAGCCCACTCGCCAAACCGGCACCCGCACCTGCCACGACGGACCCCGCCCCCCGCAAGCCCACTGGGGCCCACGGCCTCGAATGGAAAAACGAGCGTCTCTGGATTGCGGTTCCCCCCGCCCAAACCCTTTATCGTGTCGATCCGCGCACCTGGAAGATCGAACGGAGTTTCCCCACCCCGGGCAATCGTCCGCACGGCGTTGGCTGGCAGGGCGCTTGGCTCTGGCTTACCGAAACCAATGACAACGCCTTTTATAAACTCGATCCCCGCACCGGCAGGGCGCATGAAAAGATTCAGTTGGCTGATTCCGATCCCCTGCCGCATGGCATGAGCATCTGGAACGGTATGCTTTGGTACTGCGACGACGTGGGAGTCGTCTGCCGTTTCAAGCTTTAGTCGGGTGCCGTAACCGCGCCGGCCGCGCGAGCCCCTGCATCGCCGCCGCCAGAAACTGGCCCGTGTAGGACTGTGGCAGCGCGGCAATCGCTGCTGGCGTGCCTACGCCGACCACCAACCCACCGCCCGCGCCGCCATCCGGGCCTAAGTCGATCAGCCAATCCGCCGCGCGAATCACGTCCATGTTGTGCTCAATCAGCAGGACGCTGCCGCCCTGCTCAATCAACTTCTGAAACGCCGTGAGCAACTTGGCGATGTCGTCGAAGTGCAGGCCCGTCGTCGGTTCGTCGAAGATGAACAGCGTGCCCGCGCAACTCGCCAGCGCCAGGTGGGCGGCCAGCTTCACGCGCTGCGCCTCGCCCCCCGAAAGCGTAGTCGCGGATTGGCCCAAACGCAGATAGCCCAAACCTACTTCGTCCAGCACGCGCAGCTTGTTGTGCAGCTTGGGCTGGTCAGCGAACAGCACCATGGCCTCGGTGACGCTTAAACGCAAAACCTCGTGAATGTTTCGCTCGCGATACTGGATCTCCAGCAGCGCGGGCTTGTAGCGCGTCCCCTTGCAGTCGTCGCACACCAGTTCCACATCGGCCAGAAACTGCATCTCCACCGTCACCGTGCCGTCGCCCTGGCACGTTTCGCAACGCCCGCCGGGGATGTTGAACGAGAAATGCCCGGCCGAATAACCGCGTTTCTTCGCTTCCGGCGTCGACGCGAACAGGTCGCGGATCAGGTCGAAGGCCTTCACATAAGTAACCGGATTCGACCGTGGCGTCCGCCCGATCGGCGATTGGTCCACCAGCACCACGTTCGATAGCCGCTCGGCGTGCTCCACACTCCGGCACGTTTGGCGCTCCGAATTCTCAAACGCCTCGCTCTCCGCCGCCGGGCTCTCGCCCTCGCTCTTGTACCGGCGCGCCAGAGTCCGATGCACCACATCGTGCACCAAGGTGGACTTTCCGGAGCCGGACACTCCCGTCACCGCCACCAGCATATCCAGCGGAATCTCCACGTCGATATTGCGCAGATTGTTCGCCCGGCAGCCGCGGAACGTCATCGTGCGCTTCGGATTCACCTTGCGCCCCCGGGCCGGGCTCTGGCGGGCCGTATTCTCGGCGCGCAGGTGCACGCCGGTGCGCGAAGGATGGTCCGGCCAGCGGATCAATTCATCGTAAGTGCCCTCGTAAATCAACTGCCCACCGTGCTCGCCCGCGCCGGGGCCGAGGTCAATTAAGTGGTCCGCCGCGCGCATCACGTCCGAGTCGTGCTCCACCACCAGGATTGTGTTGCCCAAATCGCGCAGCTCGTGCAGGATGCGGATGAGTCGGCCGGTGTCTCGCGAGTGCAAACCGATGGAGGGTTCGTCGAGCACGTAGCAAGCGCCGACGAGCTGCGAGCCTAGGCAGGTGGCCAGTTGAATGCGCTGCACCTCACCGCCCGAAAGCGTGGCCGATAGCCGGTC
>JAYVUQ010000876.1:0-5881 GCA_043787785.1 Bryobacteraceae bacterium | reverse complement strand
GCCCTCGCCGAAAACCCCAACCTCGTCCCGGCCCTTACCTTGCAGGCCAAGCTCGCCATGGCGCTGAACCGCTTCGACGAAGCCCGCGCCGCCCTCCTGCGCGCCGCCGAATTGCAGCCCACATCGCCCTATGTCCAGTTCCTGCTGGGGTTCTTTTACTACGTCGACAACGATTTCCAGAAGGCCCTCGCCCCTTTGCAACGCGCCCGTCAGCTAAGCCCCGCCGATCCGCGCGCCGCCTTCTATTTAGCCCTATCGCAAGACGGGCTCGGCCAAGCCGACTCAGCCGCAGCCCTCTACGAAACCACCATCGCTCTGGAGCAAAAGGGCGGCCAGCCCGCGCCGGACGCGCACGTGGCCTACGCCCGCTTGCTCTTCACCCTGGGCCGTTTCGACGACAGCGAAAAGCACGTCGTGCAGGCCCTCGCCCTCGATCCCCGGTCGCGCGATGCCCACTATGAGCAAGGCCGCCTCGCCTTCGAACGCCGGGCCTTCGCCCAGGCGGCCGAAGAGGGCGAGAAGGCCTTGGCCATTCCCGGCGCCGGCACGCTCGACCGCCAGATTCACTTCTTGTTGAGCCGCGCCTATGCCAGCCTCGGTAAGCAGCCAATAGCCGCATCGCACCTGGCCAAATTCAAAGCCTCCGGCGTGAGCCTCCGCCGGTGATCCTCTTGCTGCTCGCCCAGGCGCAGGCCACGTTCACCGGCAATGCCGCCTGCGCGCCCTGTCACCAAGCCATCTACCAGAGCTACCAACGCACCGCGATGGCCCAAAGCAGCGGACCGGTAGCCACCGTACCCGCAGGCACTTTTCGCCATCCGGCCTCTGGCAACCAATACCGCGTCGCATCCCGTGGCATGGCCTCGGGCCGCACCTTCAGCCACTTCATCGGCTCTGGCGCCGCCGGCCGTAGCTACTTGCACACGGTGGATGGCTTCCTCTTCCAAGCCCCCATCACCTGGTACACGCAAGTCGCCCGCTGGGACATGTCGCCGGGTTACGAATCGGACCCTGCGCCTTTATGGAATCGCCCCCTCACCCCCAGTTGCCTTTTCTGTCACGCCAGCCAGCCCCGCCCCATCTACGCTACCGAAAATCGCTACGCCGATCCCCCGTTTCTGCAGAATGGCGTGGGCTGCGAACGTTGCCATGGTCCGGGTTCGCAGCACGTGGCGGGCCAAGCCAAAATGGTAAATCCGGCGAAGCTTGAGCCCGCACGCCGCGATAGCGTTTGCGCCCAATGTCATTTATCGGGCGAGGCCCGCGTCGAGAAGCTCGGCCAACCGCTGGCCGCCTTCCGCCCCGGCGATCTCCTCTCCACTTACGCCAACTACTTTGTGGTGCCCGGCGGCGGCGACGCCGGAGTGAAAGCCACCGGCTACGTCGAGCGCTTCGCCGAGAGCCGCTGTAAACAAGCCAGCGGCGACAAGCTGTGGTGCGCCTCCTGTCACGATCCGCACTCCGTGCCCGCCCCCGCCCAACGCGTCGTTTACTTTCGTCAGAAGTGCCTCGCCTGCCACGCCGAACCCCACCCAGGCCAAACTGCCAGTGCTTTTCTTCAACCAGGCGGCCCCGACTGCATCGCCTGCCATATGCCCCGCGCACGCGCCGTGGATGGGGGCCACGGCGTGCTCACTGACCACGGCATCCCCCGGAAGCCCCACCCCACGCCGCCCTCCTCGGATGCCTGGAAGCTGGAGCCCTTTCTCGGCGTCGGCGAGCCTCGCGAGACGGGCCTCGCCTACGCCGAGGTCGGCCTGCGAACCGGCAATCGCCGCCAACAAGACGAGGCGATTCGGCTCCTCTCTCAAGTGCCCGCCGATGCGGCCGTCGCCGTGCGTTTGGGAGACCTCCTGCAGCGCCAAGGTCAACTCGCCCGCGCCGAACAGCTCTATCGCGCGGCGATCCGCCAGCCCCCGGCCCCCATCGCGGCCCTCGTCAACCTCGGCATCATCGTCGGCTCGCGCGGCGAGCATGAAGAGGCCATTCGCCAGTGGCGATCGGCGCTGCGGCAAAATCCCGGCCAACGCGAAGCGTCCGTCAATCTCGCCCGCCTCCTGCGCGCCCTCGGGCGTCCGCAAGAAGCCGTCCTGGTTGAGCTATCCGCACGCCGCTTCGACGAACGTTAGAGGAAAATTCACTCCGCCTGTCCGGTTTTTGCCGTCTTTCTCGCTTATCTAACCAGGAGGGGTCACCATGGCTCTGTACGCATTTGACGGCACCGGCAACGAAGATCACGACGAAACTGACGATTCCCGCGACAGTAACGTCGCCGATTTCTTCGAGGGGTATCTCGATCCCAACAAAAATTCCGATACTCACCTGGAACAGGGCAGCCTCTATCTAAAGGGCATCGGCACGCGCGGACATGAGAAACTGATGCAGACTTTTGGCAAAGTCTTTGGCTTTGGCGGCCATCCTCGGGTCCACGAGGCCTTGGGCCGTTTAGTTGCCAACCAGGCCGCCGGAGATACCGAAGTCGACATTGTCGGCTTCAGCCGGGGTGCCGCGCTGGCGGTCGCCTTCGCCAATGAAATCGACAACAAATTTCCCGCGATCTCCATCCGCTTTCTCGGTGTGTGGGACATCGTCGCCCAGTTCGGGGTGCCCGGCAAGTTCATTAATTTGAACTATAAGCTCGGCATGCCCAAGAACACCAAGGCCGTGTATCACGCCATGGCCATGGATGAGAGCCGCGCCATGTTCCCCCTCACTCGCCTGCAAAGCAAGAATCCGCCCTTCGACGGCCGGCTCACCGAAGTCTGGTTCCGCGGCGTCCACTCCGATGTCGGCGGCGGCAACGCCAACCCCGGGATGAATTGGATTGCGCTCAACTGGATGTTCGAAGCCGCCGTCCGCGCTGGGCTCCCCATCGATCCCGCCGCCGTCGCCAAGAATCTGGCCGACAGCACTCTGCCACAACAAATCAGCGACCACAAACTGGATGCCCGCATCGACCGGCATTACCGCGAAACCGACATCCTCCATTCAACCGTCCAACTCGTCGCCGGCATCCCAGGCCGCCCGCACAACAATCCACCCTTCGCCCTCTCACGCATCGACGATAGCGGCAATATATCTGTCTAACCCGCCACGAGCGACGTCTAGAGTATTTGTAATGCCTAGCTGGCGTCAGCCGGGGGAATCTGCGTTGCGCGGCTGAATCGAATTTAACTTGTTAGTCAATGACTTGAGCTACTTTCTTATTGACTCACTGCGTCCCCCGGCTCGTTACCTTCTCCGTATCCGGCTTCCACTCGAGCCAGGCGCGTCAGCGGCGAGTTACATTCAGAAGTAAATTCTGACTACTGATACGCCGGCACAAGGATCAATGTAATCCGCCGCTGGCGCGGTGGGCTAGTTTACGTTTCAGGCGCTTTGGGGAGAGCGGTGAGGGTTAGTCCACTATTTTGTGGCCGGATTTGGTAAGGGTTAATAGGGCGCGGGGGAGGTCGGTGAGCTTTACCAGGACGTAGTCGGTGTTGTAGGTGGAGAGGGCGAAGACGCCGATTTTGGCTTGGGCTAGGGGGTTGAGGACGGAATCCAGGATGCCGGTGAGTTCGAAGGCGAAGGGGCCTTGGAATTCTATGGCTCGGAAGCCGGTTTCGGCTAATACGCCTTGGGGGACGTAACGAGTTTCGCAGACTACAGAGACTTCCTGGTGGGTGCGGGTGACGGAGACCACGCCGTGGACGGGTAGCCAGTGGGGCCAGGTTTCGATTCTGGACACGGCGTATTCTTGGGGCAGTAAGTGGAGAGTTAGTTGGGGCGGGCTTGGAAGAGAGTCCATGGTTGTTTGGGGATGTCCTTCAATAAATCTTTTTGCCAGTTGTAACTGGGATTCTTTTTGAGGTGTTGGCTGGCGGAAAAGTTGGGGCCGCATTGGGGCCCCATGGCGGCCCATAGGGACATTTGAGACATCATGGTGGCGTCAGCGGCTTTGTTTTGGACGGCTCCGGCGGGGCCGAATTCCTGTTGCCAGGGTTTCATGCCGCGGGTTGACAAATCGTTGCGTCCGCAGAGGGTGCGTTCGCTGGGTTGTAGTTTCTTGTCGATTGCGTCGTAGGAATCGCCCAGGAACTTACGGGCCAGGGTGACATCGATGCGGCCCTTGTTTCCGGCCATTAGTTGGCCCCAGCGGGTGCGGCGGGCGTTGGGGCTGGAGCCTTGGTCTTTGGGGTCGAAGGAGGTCTCTTCGGCGAGTAACTTCGGGTCGACCGGGTAATTGGCGCCGGCGAAGTAACCGTCTTTCGTGCGCTGTAACGCCACGTGCTTGAAGCCTAACTCGAGGGAGGCGATTTCGCCGGACTTACTGTCGGCGACGAGCCAGTTATTGGCGTAACCGCCGTTGTTGCCTTCTTTCATGATGCTGACGAAGTCATCAATGTTGGAGGCATACTGCAGGGCGCGGCGGGCGCGGATGAATTCGGGGATGCCTACCGGGTCAAAGCCGCTTTGAAATTGGGCGATGGTGGTTTCAGTGATAGACAGGCCGGCGGAGTTGAGGCCGAAGTCGTCGGCGGAGTGGATGAGGCCGGGGAGACCGTCCATGAGGAAGCGATGGCCATGGAGAGGGGTGACGTCGAAGAGGACTCGCCAACGGGCGCCGATGGCGAAGTCGATCCAGGCGTTGTGGGCGATGACAGGGCGACCGTCCTTGGTGTATGAGCCGGTGGCGACGAAGGCGGAACAATGCTCGGGGGCGGAGCGGGGCTGGACGGCGTTGGCGACTTGGTTGTGTTCGTTAAAGTAGCTGACGTAATAGGGGGTGAGCTCGAGCCAGGCGTTGTAGGCGACGAGGTCCCAGAGGTCGAGGGGCAGGTTGGCGGCTTGGAGACTGGCGAGCAGGCCGCGGAGTTCGGCGCGGTATTCGGCGTCGATGCGGGGCCAGAGGACGTCTTCGGCAGCTTGGCGGAAAAAGTTCCAGGGCTGACCGCTGTCGTGTTCGAGCATGGCTTTGACGACGCGGTAGCTGTCAGCGATTTCCGGGGAGAGGAGTTGGCCGTGTTGGCGGCCGATTTGTTCGGGAGAGCCCGAGAGGCGAAGGAGTATCCAGCCGTTTTTTTCGGAGCGCAGGGGTGGGTCGAGTTTGGATTTGGTGGCGGCGAGTGCCGGCAGGACCAAGAAAAGAAACGCGAGCAGGCGCATTCCTTATTATTGGGGTCCGGGACTGATAAAATCAAAGATCAGTGACTTCCACACTACAAAATGCTCGGGTGCCCGATATTCTGGCGCGGATTGTGTCCGTAAAAGAAGCGGCTTTGCCCGCATTGAAAGCGCGGGCGGAGGGGTTGGAGCGGCTGGCGGCGGACAATGTAGGGTCGCATCGCGACTTTGCGGGTGCGTTGCGGGCGTTGCCGCCTGCGGTGATCGCCGAGGTGAAGAAGGCGTCGCCATCGCGTGGGTTGCTTTCGAGCGACTTTGACCCGGCGCGGACGGCTCGTCAGTATGAGGCAGGCGGCGCGGCGGCAGTATCGGTGTTGACCGATGAGGAGTTTTTCCAAGGGAGCTTGGCGGATATGGAAGTGGCGCGGGCGGCCTGCCATTTGCCGGTGTTGCGCAAGGACTTCACGATTGACCCGTTGCACATTGTGGAAGCGGCGGCGCATGGGGCGGATGCGATCCTGCTGATTGCGGCGATTTTGGATTCGGTGGAGATGCGGCAGTTGCGCGAGTTAGCGGAGAGTTTGGGGCTGGCCGCGTTGGTGGAAGTGCATACGGCGGATGAGTTGCAGGCGACGATCGACTCTGGGGCGCGGATGATTGGGGTGAATAACCGGGATTTGCACACGTTCGAGGTGCGGCTTTCGTTGTCCTTGGACCTGGCGGAGGCGATTCCGCCGGGGGCGACGCGGGTGGCCGAGAGCGGCATCTTCACCGC
>JAYVUQ010000875.1:0-4047 GCA_043787785.1 Bryobacteraceae bacterium | reverse complement strand
CCACCAGGAACCCGCTGCGGCATTTCCACTTTCGTTTGGTCGACAATCACCGCGCCGGCTTGACGCAGATCTTCGAGCGCCGTCTCGAAGACGCGCACCACTTCGGCATCGAGGGTGTCGCGTTCATATGCTTGACGCAAGATGCCCAACCGGGCGCCCCGGAGGCCGTTCCTGTCTAAGGCCGAGACATAGTTTTCCTTCGCCCGACCCTGTGCCACGGCCGTGGCTGGATCGGCGGGATCCTCGCCCACAATGACCGCAAAGACCTTCACCGCGTCCTCCACCGTGCGGGCCATGGGGCCAGCGATATCGGCGAGCAGGTTCAAGGGAAACACGCCAGCCCGGCTGGTGAGCCCCATCGTGGAACGGATTCCTGCCAAGGCCTGATGCGCCGACGGCCCTCGAATCGAGTCGCCGGTGTCCGTGCCCAAGCCCACCGCACCCAAGCTCGCCGCTACGGCAGCTGCGGTGCCGCCGCTCGAACCAGCCGTCACCCGGTCGAGCGCGTAGGGGTTGCGCGTGTAGCCGGGCAGGATGGAGCTTACGGTCTCCACCGGACTAAAGGCGAACTCCGCCATATTGCTCTTGGCCAGAATCAACCCGCCAGCGTCTTTTACGCGCCGCACTTGATCGGCGTCTTTGCTGGCCACAAAGCCCGCTAGCGACAGCGACCCCGCGGCGCTCTGCAGGCCGATGGTGGTGAAGTTGTCCTTGACGATCATCGGAATGCAGTGCAGTGGGCCGGTGAGTCCGCTGGCGGCAAAGCGCCGGTCCAGTTCGGCGGCCTGGGCCTCGACCCCGGGATTGACCAGGATGATCGCGTTAATCGCCGGGCCGTTCTTGTCGTAAGCCGCAATCCTCCGCTGATACTGGCCCACTAACTCGCGGCAAGTAAGTTGGCCCGCTCGCAGGGCGGCGTGGATCTGCGCGATCGTCGCTTCGGTGACTTCAAAGGCCGCTTGCGCCGGGGTAGCCAAGGCGAGCCACAGGACCAGGGTTCGAAAGAACATTCCCCAAGTTAACAAGAATCGCTTATGCTGAGCGAAGTATGAAAGCTTTGTTCTTCCTCGCCACGTCCACTCTGCTAGCGGCGGGTACGCCTTGCGAGCAACTCACGGACATGACCATTCCGAATGTCATCGTGCGCGCCGCGGCGATGAGCCAGTCCGGCCTGGGCGCGCCGGTGTTGCCGTCTTTCTGCCGCATTCAGGCGGTCGCCTCTCCGGTGCCGGATTCGGAGATTGAGTTCGAGGTTTGGATTCCCGCCGTTTGGAACGGCAAGTTTGAAGGCGTGGGGAATGGCGGTTACTCGGGTGCGATTAGTTACTCGGCGATGGCCAGCGCTTTGCGCAAAGGTTATGCCACGGCCAGCCACAATACCGGCCACGCGGGTGACGACTTACGTTTTGGACAGGGCCATCCGGAGAAGGTCCGCGACTATGCCTACCGCGCGGTGCATGTGATGACCTCGAATGCGAAATTATTCATCCGCGCCCACATGGGGCGCGCCGCCGATAAGTCTTACTTCGTGGGCTGCTCGGCCGGGGGCCATCAGGCGATGTCCGAAGCGCAAAGGTACCCGGAAGATTACGACGGCATCGTGGCTGGGGCACCCGCCAATAACCGTTTGCGGCAGACGCTGGGCTTTATTCATAGCTGGCGCGCACTGCATCGCGACGATGGCACGCCGTTGGTGCCGGCGGCGAAATTGCCGCTCATTACGAAGGCCGTCATTGCGGCCTGTGATGCTCGTGATGGCCTCAAAGACGGCCTAATCGACGATCCACGGCGTTGCGGCCCCGTGGACTTGTCATCGATTCTGACGGCGGACGAAACGACGGCGATACGCCAGGTCTGGGCCGGCGTGAAGAGTCCGGCCACCGGCCAAGCCATTTTCACTGGCTGGCCGCTGGGCAGTGAGGACAACGGTGACCAAAGCTGGAAGCCTTACTTACTCAATCCTCAAGAACCCATGCGCATTGGTGTTTTTCGCTATTTTCTCTTTCACGATCCGCATTGGGATTGGCGCACTCTCGACTATGACCGTGACCTCAAATACGCCGAGCAGAAACTCGACTATCTGCAGGCTGTCAGTCGCGACCTAGGGGCATTCGCGCGTCGCGGCGGCAAGTTACTCATGTACGCCGGTTGGGCCGACCCTGTCGTACCGCCCCAAGATACTCTCAGTTACTACGAAGCGGTAACACAGTCGATGGGCGACATCAAAACGCGTGGTTTCTTTCGATTGTTTCTAGCGCCGGGAATGGCTCATTGCGGCGGCGGGCCAGGGCCGAATCAGTTCGACTCGCTGGGCGCGCTGGACCGCTGGGTGACGAAAGGTATGGCTCCCGAGCGGATCGTGGCGACGCGTGGCTCGCGTAGCCGTCCCCTGTGCCCCCATCCCCAAGTCGCCCGCTACCAAGGTACCGGCAGTATCGATGAGGCGGCGAACTTTGTCTGCACCCTCCGGCTGCGTTAAGATCGCCTCGATCCCCTGCCTCCAGGGGATCTTCCGTCTCCTGGAGAGGGGATTTTTACAATTCCGTGTAGCGTTTTTGACATCGCACCCGTATGTTGGACCAGGAGAGAGTTTACTCTTATGAAAATTCAACTGTTACCCGCGATGCTCTTGCTCAGTGCTGCTTGCTCGACGGCAACCGCCTTTGCCCAAGCTGCGCCCACCGATAAAATGGCCGATAAGGCTACTACCACATCTCACAAGATGAACAAGAAGGCCAAGGACACAATGGCCCCAGCCGTCGATGCCACCGCGCCGGCGACTGCCGTGAAAAAGACCAAAACCCACAAGGGTGGCCCGACGGTGAACGCCTCCGTGCCGGAAATTGCCGATGCCAAGGCCAAGGGGCTCGTGTGGGTGAACACGGGCACCGGTGTTTATCACAAGGACGGCGATTTCTTCGGTGCCACCAAGCAAGGCAAATTCATGACCGAAGCCGAAGCCCAAACGGCTAAGTACCGCGCCGCGAAGGAGCCGGGTCATGCGGACAAACCGACCAAGTCCGCCGCGAAAATGGCCAAGCCCTCCCCCACGAAGTAACTTACTCGGCGTAGTAAAGTAACGTACGGCGTGCCGCTCGCACAATCGACTCCGGCACGCCGTATCGCGTAGTATCGCCGAACCGGCACCACCGGACGGCCTTGGTCTCGCTGGACACCCGCACCTCCGCGCGGCTCGCCAGTAAACCGAATTTCAGGTCGTGATGGAGATGGTAAGGTTCGCTACCCTTGGGCGGAATGCCATGCACATCGATGCCCGCCAAAAACATCTCGCCGGGCAGCACGACGACCGAGGTCTCCTCGAGCACCTCCCGCGCCGCGGTCACGCGTGGCGACTCGTCCTCCTCCTCCACATGGCCGCCCGGTGCCAGCCAGCGGTCGAGCCGTTTGTGGTGGATCAGTAGAAAGCTTTGGCGATCAGGGTGCAGCACGATGCCCGTGCAGGTGAGATGCCCAGGGGAGAATTGCAGGCGGGAAAGAGGCTGCAGGGTTTGGCGGAGCATCCCCAAGGTGAGTTCTTGGGACTTATCTTCGTCACCGAGCGGGAATCGATTGACTAACTCAACAGCAACTTCAATCAGGAAAGGCATGCGTGCGGCTCCTGCCTAGGATAGCGGAGCCGCACCCATTTTGCTTTACTCCTGGCGTTTTTCGTCTATACGCTTGCGCATTTGCTGCACCTTCATGGGCGCATCCTGAACGGTGTAATCGGCCGGCACCTCAAACAACAGCGCCGGCTGTTCGCCGAGCCGGACATTCGTCAAGCGCAAGGTGGTCTCGCCAAAGCGCGGGTCCGCGTGTTTGCTGAAAACCAGGGTCTTCAACTGCTCGGAATACCACCGCTCGCTCACCACTTCGATGGGGCGCTCATTGCCCATTTTGCCGGCGGCGATCGTCATAGTGGAACGCGTGCCCTTGGCCTCGACGCCCTCTATATTTCGCGAGCCAAGATCTTCCACCTTGCCATGGGCTGCATCCGGCCCGCCTGTGCTCCGCACGATGCTCCGGGTCATCGTCACGTGTCCGCCG
>JAYVUQ010000874.1:0-1846 GCA_043787785.1 Bryobacteraceae bacterium | reverse complement strand
AGCGCGTCCGCCGTAATGTCGCGCGTGGACTTCTCGGTCACCGGCCCCGTCCCCGTGTTGTAAGTCCAATACTCACGCGCCGTCTCGATAAAGCCGTTCTCGCCAATGTAACGTTCCCGATTCGAGCGAAAGAACCTCGGCGTCATTTGCGAACCGGCGAAAGTCATCTGCACGTTGCCCGGATAGTCGTAAGTCACGCTCAAATGGTCGAGCAGGTCGCCCCGCTTCTCCACGGTCCGGCCACCAGTGCCAATCGCTTTCAGCGGGTGCGCGCCCATAAACCAGTTGATCGCGTCCAGGTTATGGACATAGGTCTCGACGATCACCTCGCCAAAAGTATTTCGCCACAGCTTCCATTGCTCCAGCTTCTCTTTCTCATTGCGCGGCTTTGGCATGGGCGGCTCGTTGCCCTGCACTGCGAATTTAAGAAACTCGCCATGTACTTCACGGATCTTGCCGATCGCGCCCGTATCGAGCAATTGCTTGGCTTTCACATACACACCGCCATAGCGCTGTTGAAAGCCGAAAGTAATGTTGATCTTGCGGTCCGCACTATCGGCCGCGCGCATCACTCGCTTGCAACCGGCCACGTCCAAGCCGGCGGGCTTCTCCATATAAATATGCTTGCCGCTCTTCACCGCCGCCTCAAAATGCTCCGGGTGCAGATACACGGGCGTCGCAATCATTACGGCGTCGATATCTTTCGCGGCGAGCAAGTCCTGAAAGTTCGTGTAACTCTTCGCGTCCGGCACACCCATCTTGGCCTTGGCCTTCAACACCTGTTCTTCCACCACGTCGCAAACGGCTACGATCTTCGCCCGGGAGTCCTTCGCGACCATGGAAGCCGTATAACTGCCGCGGCTTCCCGCGCCAATCAGACCGACACGAACGGCGCTATTTTGCGCGCTGCCGGCGACAGCTTGCAAAGGAACCAACAACGCGGTACGGCGAGTGAGGGGGGACATAACATTCTCCTTTAGAGCATTCCGCAGGCGGTGAGTAACACTTCCTGAGTCATTAAATCGTGTTCGGCGCTGTAAGTGGGTTTCTTGCCCTGGCGAATGACAGCGGCCATTTCAGCGAAATCCGGCGTGTAGGCCAAGCCCGGTGGCGACGGTGGCTCAATCCATTGTTCACCCGCTTGGTAGGGTCCGGCGGCGGCCTTTAACTGGACATGCAACCGCACTGGCGCAAAGGGCTGGGCGCGCATCGAGCCATTAGTGCCCAGAATCTCGACATAACGATGGGCATTTCCCTGCGGATCGAAACCAGCGAGAGAAATCTCGGAGATCGCCCGCGGATACTCGAGAATCACTAAATTATTGTCGGCTAAGTGGTCGTCGATCTGGCCATGGTGCCGGACAAAGCCATTCACCTTAGTAGGTTTCCCCAGTAAGCCCGTCGCCCGGTCGATTAAGTGGCAGCCTTCGGAAAACATCATGCCACCCTTGTATTTGGCTAAATGACGCCGTTCCTCAGCCAAAATGGGTTTGTCGATCGAAGCGCGAAAACGGTACACTTCGCCCAGCCAGCCGGCGCGCGCCGCCGTCATCGCCGCTTCCATCGCCGCATGGTAGCGCCACTGGTAGCCCATCTGCACCACGCGGCCCACGCGCGCGGCGTCTTCGAGTACGGCCCGCAATCCAGCTAAGTCCGCCCCAGGAGGTTTATCTAAGTGGACAAATTTCTTCATCGCGACGGCACGGGTTGCCCATTCGAGGTTGCGCGTGGCATCGGCGCCTTCCACGGCGATCAATTCGATGGAAGGGTCCCGCAGCACCTCTTCAAACCGCAGCGCCGGCACTTGGCGAAAGATCTCTTCGATCGCCGGATCTTCGGGGTCCGG
>JAYVUQ010000873.1:0-8327 GCA_043787785.1 Bryobacteraceae bacterium | reverse complement strand
GGTGGCGAAGGGCAGATCGGCCCCGGCGAACTGCAAGCCATGAGCGCCGGCAGCGGTCTCATGCACAGCGAATTCAATGCATCGAAAACCGAGCCCGTGCATCTCTTCCAGGTGTGGATTCAGCCGGACCGCGAAGGCGTGAAGCCGGGCTACTCGCAAAAAACCTTTGACCGCGAGGCCCGCCGCAACCGGCTACAACTGGTAGCCTCGGCCACCGGCGAAGAAGGATCGCTCAAAATTGAGGCCGACGCCAAAATGTACGCCCTGATCCTGGAGCCCGGGCAGACCGTGAAGTATTCGGCGGCGGCAGGGCGCGGCGTCTGGGTGCAGGTGGCCGCCGGCAACCTCACCGTGAATGGCCAGGCGCTGGCCCCGGGTGATGCCGCCGCCATCCAAAACGAAACTGAGCTCGCCTTCACGGCCCAAGCCCACACTGAATTGATCACATTTGATTTGAGGTAATTTCGATGAAAAACAATACGAATCGTCCCAGCGGCCTGGCGCCGTTGCTCCAACAACGTTGGAGCCCCCGCGCGTTTTCGAGCCAACCGGTAGCGCCGGCCATGCTGGAGCGCTTGTTGGAGGCGGCCCGCTGGGCGCCTTCCTGCTACAACGAGCAGCCCTGGCGCTTCGTGGTGGCGCACTCGAGCGATGCGGCTGGATTCGCCGGAGTGCTCTCCACTTTGGTGCCGTTTAACCAGGCTTGGGCGAAGTCAGCCGCTGTGCTCGGCATTGCGGTGGCGAAGCTTTCCTCCGGCAACGGCAAACCCAACGCCTGGGCCCAATACGACACTGGCCAAGCGATGGCTCAATTGGCGATTCAGGCGGAATTCGAAGGGTTAAAGGTTCACCAGATGGGTGGCTTCGACCCCGCGGCTTGCGTGACCGCCTTGGGCATTCCGGAAGGCCACGTGCCAGTAGCCGCATTTGCGATCGGCTACGAGGGCGACCCGTCGACTTTGGACGCGAAGCTGCACGGCCAGGAAACGGCGGTGAGCGAACGAAAGCCGCTGTCCGAGCTGGTTTTCTTCAACCGCATCAAGTGATCTAATAAGAGGCGCTATGCGTCTCTTATCTCTGCTCCTTGTAATTGTAGCCACCACTTGGGCTCAACATGGCGGCAAGTCCGCCCAGAATCCGGCGATCGGCGATCCGGCGTCCATTGATGCTGGCCGTGAGCTTTTCGCGGGAGGCTGCGGCGGTTGTCACGGTCCGGATGGCGCGGGCGGTCGCGGACCCAACTTACGCGACAAAGTGATGTGGCACTCACTGGATGATTCATCGCTTTACGCCACCATCGAAAAGGGCATCCCCGGCACGGAGATGCCCGCTTCGCGTTTGGATATGGGCAAGCTGTGGCAGTTGGTTGCTTTTGTTCGTAGCCTCAGTTCGCCGGCGGCGGAGATGAATGTGCCGGGCGATGCGCGTTTGGGCGAAACGGTTTTTGGCCAAGCGGGCTGCGCGAATTGTCACGCTATCCAGGGCCGGGGCGGCAAACTGGGCCCGGATTTGTCCAATGCCGGTGCCACCCGTTCTTTGCCCAGCTTACGAGAGTCGATCCTCGATCCCGACGCCAACGCAGCCGTGGGATACCGGACGATTTCGGTGAAACTCCGCAACGGCCAGGAGTTGTCCGGCGTGGAACGCAACCGGTCCAATTACTCATTACAACTGCAGGACGGTACCGGGGCCGTACACTTAATCGATATGGTTCAGGTGCTCGAGATGAAAGCTTCGCGCACGTCGCCCATGCCCAAAGACTATAAGACGCGCCTCAGTAAGACGGAGCTGGAGAACTTACTGGCTTACTTAGCCAAACAAAGCCTGCGGCCCGTACTCGCGGAGAAAAAATAAATGAAGATATTTGCTCTCTCACTGCTCACTGGTATGTTGTGGGCACAAGTGAAGCATGAAGATATCCTGCGGAGCCCGAATGCGGATTGGCTGACAGTGGCGGGTGACTTTCGGGGACAGCGGCACAGCCCGCTGAACCAGATCACCGTGGCCAATGCGAATCAGTTGGTGCCCAAGTGGGTCCACCACATTGAAAAGGCGAATGGCCTGCGCACGAACCCAACCGTTTATCAGGGCATTATGTACGTCACCGCGAACAACGAAGTGCGGGCCATTGACGCGAGTTCGGGCCGGATGCTGTGGCAGTGGAAGGACGCGCGGGCGAAGAAAGAGGGAGTCAATCGAGGCACGGCGTTGCTGGGCGATCGGGTCTTTTTTATTACCGCTGATTGCTTCCTCACGGCGCTGGACCGCCGGTCCGGCGCAGTGCTCTGGCAGAAACAGTACGCCAATATCGACGACGGGGTATTCGCCACCATGGCTCCCTTTGCCGTAAAGGACCGCGTGCTGGTGGGCGTGAGCGGTGGCGACACCGGCATGCGCGGCTTTGTCGCCGCTTACTCGGCCGCCACCGGCGAAGAGCTTTGGCGCTTCTGGACCGTGCCCCAAAAAGGCGAGCCTGGCTCCGACAGCTGGGGGAAGCTGGTGCAGTACGGCGGGGCCGCTACCTGGCTCTCCGGCACTTACGATCCCGAAAGCAACACGCTCTTTTGGACCACCGGCAATCCCTGGCCGGATTTTACCGGCCAAGCGCGCTCCGGCGATAACTTATACTCCTGCTCCCTCATCGCGCTGGACCTTGAAACTGGCAAGATCAAGTGGCATTTTCAATTTACTCCGCATGACACCCACGATTGGGATGCGCAAGCCTGGCCGGTGTTAGTCGACTTACCCTGGAAAGGCAAACCCCGTAAGTTAGTGCTACACGCCAACCGCAATGGCTTTTTCTACGTGCTCGATCGCACGACGGGCGAGTTTCTGCGGGCGACGAAACTGGTGAACGAACTCGATTGGGCCAGCGGCATTGATGCCAAGGGAAGGCCCATCGAGATTCCGGGCAAGACGCCAACCCCCGCCGGCAATCGTGTTTGCCCTGGCGTCCGAGGCGCCACCAACTGGATGTCGCCTTCCTGGAATCCCGATACCCAGTTACTCTATGTCGTCACTCTCGAGCAGTGCGACATCTTCACCAGTTCCTCAAAAGAAGCCGAACCCAATAAAGGCTTCTCCGGCGGCGGCGCCGGGCCCAAGCCGGTTGACCTGGGCCAGTTCTTCCTCCGCGCCTTCGACCCCCTAACTGGCAAGCGGGTATGGGAATACCCGATGACCGGGCCCGGCGAAAGCTGGGCGGGCACCGTATCCACCGCCGGCGGTGTCATCTTCTTCGGCGACGACGACGGCCACTTAGTCGGAGTGAACGCCAAAACCGGGGACAACGTCTGGCACTTTAACCTGGGCGAAGGCCTAACTGCCTCGCCGATTAGCTATGCCGTGAACGGCCAGCAACGGATCGCGATTGCTTCGGCAACGGCGATCTTTTCCTTCGGCTTGTTTGAGCCGGGGAAACCAGTTCCGCTGCCGACAAGAAAATAAAGTGACGAAGCAAACGCCGGAGTGATGAAGTGGACGGGAAATGAGCGAGATGAGTAACACCAAAGACCGCCGGGGATTTCTGGCCCTCACGGCCGGGCTGTTGGGATCGACGGCCTGCAACGCACCCCAGGCCAAGTCTGAATCGGGCGCGCACATGCGGGCGTATGGGCTGCGGTCGCCGCGTGAGAAGACAGCTCGCGTGCTGCGTGAACTTACCGCCAGCCCGGGCACTGGCTCCAGCCGAACGCCGCTGCAAGACCTTTACGGCACCATCACGCCATCGGAATTGCACTACGAACGGCACCATGCCGGCGTCCCCGAGATTAACCCGGCTCAGCATGAGTTACTCATCCACGGCTTAGTACATCAGCCGCTCAGCTTCAGCATGGCTGCGTTGCGCCGTTTCCCTTCTGAGTCGCGCACCTGTTTTCTGGAGTGCAGCGGCAACGTGATTGGCGACCTGCGCGGCACTCCGCCGCCCACGGTGCAGGATAGCCATGGACTGCTGAGTTGCACGGAGTGGACGGGCGTTTCGTTAAAGCTCGTCCTCGCCGAAGCAGGCTTGAAGCCCGCGGCAAAATGGCTAATTGCCGAAGGCGCCGACGCTTGCCGCATGGCGCGCAGCATTCCGATTGCGGAAGTGCTGGATGAGGCGCTGTTAGTTTACGGCCAGAACGGCGAGGCACTCAGGCCGGAGCAAGGCTATCCCCTGCGGCTGATTCTACCGGGCTTCGAAGGCAATATGAATGTGAAATGGCTGCATCGCTTGCAGGCCAGCGATGCGCCGGCGATGTCGGTGAAAGAGACCGCGAACTATACCGAGTTACTCCCCAGCGGCAAGGCCGAGATCTTCACTTTTCTGATTGAAGCGCGTTCAGTGATCACCTGGCCCTCCGGCGGTCAGCAGATTCTCACGGGCTTCAACGAAATCACCGGCCTGGCTTGGACCGGTGCCGGCAAAATCCGCCGCGTGGAAGTCTCCACCGACAACGGCAAAACCTGGAATGATGCTGCCTTGCAAGCGCCGGTGCTCGACAAAGGCATCGTGCGCTTTCGCTTTCCCTGGAATTGGGACGGGCAGGAGACCGTCATCCAGTCGCGCTGCACCGATGAGACCGGGTTTGTACAACCCAGCCGCGATGAGTTCATCGCCCTGCGCGGGGTGAATGCAGGCTATCACTACAACGGCATTAAGCCGTGGCTGGTAAAGGCGGATGGCCATGTGCTGGCGGTTTAGTATCGTGCTCGTGTTTTCCCTGGCGGCGCAACAGAAGCCTTATGGCTTCGGCAAACCGGTGTCGCCCGACGAAGCGCGGAAGCGCGACATCACCATCTTCGCCGACGGCCGCGGATTGCCCCCCGGCAAAGGTGACGCCAAAACCGGCGCCGCCATTTACGCGAGTAAGTGCGCTGAATGCCACAACGACCGTGGCGAAGGCCGCGAGAACCAATACCCAGCGCTGGTGGGCGGCATTGGGTCGCTGGCTACGCCCAAACCCAGGAAAAGCGTAGGCAGTTACTGGCCCTACACGACCACCTTATGGGACCACATTTACCGCGCCATGCCCTTTGACCACCCGCGCTCGCTAAAAGTGGATGAAGTGTATGCCGTGACCGCCTTTGTGCTGTATTTGAATGGCATCGTAGCAGAGGGGCAGGAGCTAAATGAAAAGTCATTACCCTTGGTGAAGATGCCGAATCGCGACGGCTTTATCCCCGAGACGCGGCCGTTCCAGAAGCGTAAGTTCACTCGCTAGGGCAGCTTCGAAATAATGCTTTTAGCCGTCACCGGTGGACTAGGAAAGACCCTTATTCATGAGTTATTTTTTGAGGCGGTCAATCCGCTTGCCTTGGCAATGGCTTCGGCGAGCTGGCGGAAATCTCGCTCGCAGACGCGGACTAACTGGGCATGACTGCCAATAGCTCCGTCTGCTGGGGAGAGGTCGAACATCGGTTTGCGCGCTTCCTGGGCCATCGGCATCAGGCTACGGTAGTTACGGAGGGTGCCTAGGCAGTGATCTTTGTCCGCCAGGCTAGCTTGTGCCCCTTCTCCGAGCACAGACTCGCGGTAAACACTGGGCACGCGTTGTAACCATTTGTCGTACCACTTAGTCGGGCGGTCAGCCCGAACTGCGTGTTGAAGCATGACATAGCCTAGTGGTTGCATTCGGCCTGACGGCAAAGCAAAAGTGACTTTCGCTTTCGCGCGCATCTCATCCCAAAGCGTGCGCCAATCGCGAACCGAAGGGCCAAGATTTTTCAGACCCTGAAGCGAGAAGAGGTCTGCCGCAAGGGGGATCAGAAGGAAATCGGCGGCCAAAAGAGCGGAACGATTTATGGCACCCAGATTAGGTCCTACGTCGAGGATCGCGATGTCGGCCTTTGCAATTCTCCCGGCTTCCTGGATTACTCGATAGAAGGCGGAGGTTGCCCTGAGCGCAGCGGGATCGTTGGCGAAGCACTTGGGCCAACTCTCAGATAGTTTATCCTCGAAGCGCGATAGGCGAAGATCACCACAGAGCAGCGCTAAAACCAGCGATTCTCAGCGGCGAAGGCGTGGCGATGTCACCGGTGCCCTCGAGAATGGGTTGGACGCAAGTGAGGACTGTCTTACCAAAAACCTCCTCGTCCCAAACAACTTCCAAGTTTTCATCGTCGCAAAAAGCTGAAGTTAGGTTCGCTTGCGGATCCAGGTCGACGGCCAGGACGGAATAATCCAGACGCCGGAACATATGTGCCAAATGATAGGTCGCATCTGAGCCATGGTGGTGAGAAGCTCGTCGGTAATAAGAAGTTGAGTTGGGCAACCCCGGTCGTCGACTCCGATGAACAGAACTCCCGGGTGGCGATGGACGGGCATGTCATTCATGAAGGCGCAGATCGCCTGATAGATCTTGTCTTTTTCCTTGAGTAACGATTCCTTTCGTTCCACCCAATCGGGCTCCGAATTCAGCATGAGCTTTTCAAGTTCAGAATCGGAACGCATCTTCAACAGTATGACCCATCCCCGGCTGCTGGAGAATTGCGAGAATGAAAGCCATGCACCGACTTCTGCTGGCCGTTCTTATCTTCGCCTCATCCGCTCTAGCCTGGAATCACGTCGGCCATAAGGCGGTGGCCGGGATGGCTTATGACCACCTTTCGTCGAAAGCGCGCACCCGGGTGGACGCGCTCATCCGGCAGCATCCCGATTACCAGTCCTGGCTGGTGAATGCGCCAAAGGATGAGAAGGGCCGGGCGCGGCATGCCTTTATTCAAGCGGCTTATTGGCCCGATACGATCAAGGGCGACGCGCGCTTCTATGACGACCTGCGCCAACAACCGGCCGTCACTCCGGCTCAGCCGGGCTTTGCCGACATGAAGCGGCGCACAAATTGGCACTACATCAACATCGCCTTCTCTCCCGATGGCACGCCGTTTCCGCCCCCCCCCGCCATCAATGCCCTTACGCAAATTCAACTCATCCTTGAAGTAATCGGCCAGCCGCCTCCGGCACCGGGCACCGTACCTGCTGAGCAAGACCCCACCTATCTACTGCCGTGGCTGCTGCACCTGGTGGGCGATGTTCATAACCCCATGCACTGCACCTCGCGTTGGAAGCATGATCAGGTAGATCCCCAAACCGGCAAGCCCTGGAGCGATCTCGGTGGCAATGGCGTCTCGGTAGTGGGGGCGTTTAACCTGCACGCCTTTTGGGACGACGCCCTCGGCATCACGGACACCCCCGCCTATATCAATGGCCTGATCAAGGTTATGGAAAAGAGCGGAAAAAAAGGCCGGAAGATCAAGGATCCCCAACTTTGGGTGAATGAAGGAGCGCGGTTAGCCGAAACGATTTCTTATAACTACGGCAACGACGGCGCCGGTACCAAAGAGAGCCCGGCAAAGCTCCCTGAGGCCTACATCGTCAAGTCGCGCGCGGTGGCGCGGGAGCAAGCGGCCCTGGGTGCCCGGCGGTTGGCGGCACTGCTCAATGAGCGGTTTCAGGCTCCTTAGCGACGTCGCTGGCCGGAATGGGGAGATCGCCTCCCCGGCTCGCTTAACGCCGCAGACAAGGACATGGGGCCCTCTACAACCAGAAGATGGGCCTCAGATAAGCTCTCACCGTCACGATGAGCGCGCAGGACAAATTCCACGTCCCCGCTTGTCTCTGGCGGTAAAGTGAACACCGCGGCACGATATTGGCTCTGAGAAAGAGCAATTATTTCAGGCGCGCCGCCTCGGTTGATCACCAATGTGGCTCTTTCGGCCGCGTCAATGGGAGACCACCGGAGGAGCCTTTGCGTACCGTAAGATTCAATCGTCAAGGCCCCGGACCGAGTTGACGCGCGGGAAGCAGAGCGGGAACCTATTTGAACGAAAAGTATACCCAGCATAGCAACTAACAAGATAAGGGCCGCAGGCCATAAACCGTAGAAATCGAATCCCAAAGATGGTGTTGTAGTCGCTGCAACTGTGGGAGTATTTTCCGGAGCGTAGAGTAAGAATTCTCGAACAGCCAGATCCTCACCCGTTCTACCTTCTTGCGCGAGCGCGTAGGATGTAACCCGCAGGGGCCGTTGCGCAGAAGGTCTAAGCCCCAGGACGACTACTGGAACATTCGGAAACGCCTTGCGGGCCGCGTAAAGCTCCGCACTGGTAAGGCGGGGCTCCCCATGGTGTTTCGATTGCAAACAGCCTATGGGTTCTTCGCTGGGATCATTTTCCGTAAGCGTTCGAAGGAGGCGCTGGACACCGCCCTCAACCGGCCGCCAGTTCGTCACCGAAAAGCCGGAAGGCGACCGCCTCCCCCAGAGAATTCCCGCTAACGGTTCTATGTCGGCGTCAAAAGCTCGCTGGGCCGTTTGGCGAATCGATTCTAAAGTAGCTGGATCGAAGAA
>JAYVUQ010000872.1:0-2901 GCA_043787785.1 Bryobacteraceae bacterium | reverse complement strand
ACTTTGCGCCGCGGCTAGGCCTAGCCTATCGGCTCTCGAATCGGACGGGCCGCGAGACGATTCTGCGCGGGGGCTATGGCATCTTCTACGACCTGCCTTTGGGCGGACTGCAAGCCGCATCGGGAAACCCGCCCTATCGCCGCACGCTGCGCTTTGCCAACGTCCCCTATCCACTGTCGGCTAACTTGGCCAAGCCCGCGCCGGTAACGACCAGCGGGCGTTTCGACACCGTTTACGCCTTTGCGTCTGACTTCCGGCAGCCCTTGGTGCAGCAGTTCAACGTGACAGTTGAGCAATCGCTGGGCCGCAACCGCACCTTTACCGGCTCCTACGTGGGAGCGGTGGGTCGGCATCTGCTGCGGCGCGAGACCATATCGCAGCCGCGCGCCTTTCAGGTTTTTGATACCGTCCAGATCACCCGCTCCGCAGCGGATTCTGACTACCATGGCCTGCAGCTACAATTCGTGGAGCGCCTGCGCCGCGGCTTACAGGTGCTGTTGTCGCATACCTGGGCCCACTCGATCGATTCGGCCTCCGACAACGTCTCGCTGGTATTGCCTACGACCACGTTCGACCAACGGCTGAACCGCGCCAGTTCTGACTATGACCTGCGCCAGGTGTTCTCCGGCGCTGTAACTTACGACTTACCCTTCGCCCGGAATCGATTGGTTCGACACTGGGGTGTGGACTCGGTTTTCCGTTTGCAGTCCGCGCTGCCGCTGGATGTCTTCAACCGCAGTGCCACCCTGCTGGGCAACTATGACCTGCGCCCCAATCGCGTAGACGGCGCGCCGCTCTATTTGGAAGGTGCCCAATACCCTGGCGGCCGTATTCTGAACCGCGCCGCCTTTGCCATCCCCACTGGCCAGCAGACCCACGGCACCTTGGGCCGCAATACCCTCCGCGCCTTTCCGCTGCGTCAAGTAGACTTCACACTTCGCCGGCAATTCAACTTCGGCGAGCGCGCCAACCTGCAGTTCCGCGCGGAGCTGTTTAACGTCTTCAACCACCCCAGCTTCGCTGCCCCCGATGGCAACCTGGCGAACCGGCTGTTCGGCGTCTCCACACAAATGTTTGGCCGCGGCCTGGGCCAAGGCGGCGTGAATGGCGGCTTGAACCCGCTCTACGCCATTGGTGCGCCGCGCTCGGCACAGTTGGCGTTGAAGCTGCGCTGGTAAGCGGCAGAGTACATTGCATCAAAGAGCATTGGGCGGTAAGTTCCCGTCCTTCGCGCTGAAATTCATATTGAGCGAGTGTAACTGCTGACCCAGTAAGCCGCGGGCCAGCGCTACCTGGGCTAGTAACCGCAACTCTACGTCTTTCACTTGTTCCAAGTGAGGTTGGGCCACATCCGGATACTCCGCGCCCAGCTGCATCATCGGCCGACGTCGGATCTGCGGCGTTCGCCATCGCGATAACGGCGACGATGAGGGCAAGTGGTTGCCGCAGCATGGCCTATAATCCACAGCAATCGCGCCCACTCCGCGACGGCCGGCGCCCAGCTGCTGGAGACGAAACCAACCCGGGAGTTGTTGATTCTATTGGACCTGGGCACGACTTACGCCGTGCGGAATGTGCCCCCGACCTGACGGTCGGGGCTGTTGGCCAGAGTTGGCCAGCCCTGCAGGGTGAGGGAGGGTGGCGTGCTGGTTGGAGAATGGCTGCGCTGCGGATGCTTCAAGATATTCACTTTCTACTGGAGACGAAACCAACCCGGGAGTTGTTGATTCTATTGCATATGGGCACGACTTGCGCCGGGCGGGATGTGTCCCCGAACTCACGGTCGGGGCTAGCTCAGCATAGCAGGCGGGAATTAGGGAATTTCAGGAAGTGGTTGATAGGGTTGGGCTAAATGGCTGTGATTGGCTTAGGACGATAGGACGAGAAGTTTGGCGGGGGGCTCGGGGAGGTCGACGGGTTGGTATTGGGGGTCGCAGGGGTAGGGTTCGCGGCCGGCTTCGCGGATGGCGCGATAGATTTCGCGGCGATCGAGGCTGGGGGGGAAGCCGGTGAGTTCGTCGGCGCCGAAGCGGAGGGCGACTTGGGCCATGGCGTCGGTGAGGTGGGTCCAGTGGGCACGGATGTGGGTGGCGGGGGGCATAGCAAGGCGAGCGAGGGCGATAAGGCGGATTTCGGCTTCGCCTGTTGTGTCGCCAGCGTTGGATACGATGCGGGGCTCGAGGCTGGCGGGGTTTTGAGCGCGTACGGTGAGCAGGGCGGCGATGATTTCCTCGGGTGTGGCGGAGGCGGGCAGGGCAAGTTCGATGGTGGGGGTGGGATGGGCGGCGAAGTAGGTCAGGTTGCCGTGAAATAATTCGCTTCGCGTGTTGGCGAGTGCGCCCAGGCTGAGTAAGGGCAGGCGGGCCGCTAGAAGTAATTCTTCGGTATTGATCATGAGAGCCAAAGGATGTCCACTACCCAGCATGCGCCAAAAATGACACTCACCCAGCCGTTGACGGCGAAGAAGGCGGCGTTGACGCGGGAAAAGTCATGAGGCTTGACCAGCGAATGTTCGTAGATGAGGAGGGCCACGGTGATGGCGATGCCAAGGGTAGCAAGGCCATCGAGTTGGTAGGCGCCGCGTAACCAAAGGAGGCAGGCAATCATGGCGAAGTGGAGAATTTTCGAGACGCGGAGGGCATTGGTGAGGCCGAGGCGGACGGGGATGCTGTGAAGGCCATTAGCCCGGTCGAAGTCGTAGTCCTGGCAGGCGTAAATGATGTCGAAGCCGGCGGTCCAGCACATGACGGCGGCGGTGAGCGCGACGAGGCGGAAGTCGATTTGGCCGGTGAGGGCAATGCCGGCGGCGATGGGGGCGATGCCGAGAGCGAGGCCGAGGACGAGGTGCGAAAGAGCGGTGAAGCGCTTAGTGAAGGAGTAGAAAAGAATAACGGCGAGGGC
>JAYVUQ010000871.1:0-6848 GCA_043787785.1 Bryobacteraceae bacterium | reverse complement strand
ACTTCAAAGACGCGGCGCAGGGAAACAGCGCCCGTGACGAGCCCGCCATAAAGCGACATTAGGCTTTGCACGGGGCCCAGGAGGCGGCCGTGATAGGCGAGGAAGGCGATCAGCGCGCCGAGGGTCATCTGGTTGGCCAGCACTTGTTGGCCACCCACCAAAAAGACGGCCGCCGTCGAGAGCGTCACCGCGGTGGCTGGGATTGCGCCAGCGATAAAGTTAGTCCGCTGCATCTTCAGCAGAGCGTCGACGAAGCCTTGGTTTTCGGCCCGAAATCGATCCACTTCGCGCTCCTGGGCGTTGCTGAGAACGGCAAGCCGCAAGCCGGTAAGCGACTCGATCAGGAAGCTGCCGATCGACGCGCTGCGTTCGCGCAGCACCTTCACCTGGGCCGCCAGTCGGTGCTGCGCCTTCCGAACCAGCCACAACGTCAGCGGCAGTACGGCAATGCTGACGACGAAAAGCACCGGGCTGATCCGCAGCATCAGCACGGTGGCGCCAACCAGGAAGAGTAAGTTAGCCAGCAATGCCAATAGGGTATCGGCAGTAACTCGCTGGACTTCGGCGATGTCGTTCGAGAGGCGCGAGACAAAGTCGCCCAGGCGAGCCTTGGCGTGATGGCGCGGCGAGATCTGCTGTAAGTGGCGGTACATGTCGAGCCGCATGGCAAACAGCACCGCCGCCGATACGCGAACGTAGGCGTAACTGGACGCAATGTTGAGTAAGAAGCCAACCACCGTCAGGATGCCCATTAGTCCGGCGGCACGGTACAGTGCGTTCATGTCGCGGGCGAGCAACCCATCGTCGATCACCCGTTGGTTTAAGAGGGGGACCAGCAAGCTGGCAGCGGTAGAAAAAAGGCTCAGGAGGACGATGTACGCCAAGGCAAGGCGGTGTGGAGCGAGGTAGGGAAGAACTTTGCGGTATTCACGGAGCATTGAGAAATGCGGGACGCGGGCGGGGCCCGCCTTACCCGGCTAGTTGATGACGGCCACCAGCGGCGAGGTCATGTCGGCGGCGACGTCGAGGTCCTTCACGAGTTGCAGGGTTTTGGCATCGTACATTTCGATGGTGTTACCCGCGCCGTAGATGATAAGACGGGTGCCATCGGTGGTAAGGCCGAGTGTGAAGCGGGTGCGCCCAGCAAAAATAGCCCGTTTGACGATCTTCGGAGCCGTCATGTCGATTACGACGAACTCCGTCAGGCGGTCTCCATGCTCACCAGCGATGGTGACGGAGTAGCCGGTCTTGCGATCGGGTGACAGGCGCAAGCCGGCCATGCCTTGCACGGCCGGTCCGACGGGGGTGAAATCGATCTTGCGAGTGTTCAAGTTAATGTGGGCGATGCCCCACATGCGCTTGTGTACCACCGGGTCAGAGCTGTTGAAGATGGCGGTCATCATGCCCGGCGTGTCGTGCGGATCGTCGGCGGGCGAAAGGAAAATTGATTCCATGCCCGGGAAAGTTGGGCGCGCCAGTTCAATCGTTTCCACTAGCTTAAAGTCCGTTGTGTCGAAGATATAGATATTATCCCGGAAGGCCCAGAGAGACTTACCATCCGGCGAGACTTTGAGTTGGCCACGCCCACCGAAAGAAGCCGCTTCCTTAGGTATTTCGACCGAGCGGGTAATTTTCTTCTCGACTAAGTCAACCACGGCGAATTTAGGCTTATCCACTTCCCATCGGTCAATCTTTTTCTCGGCTCCAGTGATGGAGAGATAGAGGAAGCGATCAGTCGGGTCGAGCGCGCCGCCGCCCAGGCGTACCTTCTTCGTGGCCGTGCCGAGGCTGAACGAGTCGACCACTTTCCTGGTGGCTAAGTCAATCGTTTCGATCCCCGAATCCCGCACCGTGGCGACGATCAGCTTTTTCTTATCGCCAGTGAGCCAAAGCGAACGTGCGACGTCGGTTTGTAGCTTGATGTGGTCCACGACGGCCATCTTCGCCTCGTCAATGACGATGAGATCTTTGGGCCAACCACCGACGTAGAGCAGGGTGGGGTCAGCCGCCAAGGTGAGGAGTAGGGTGAGTGCTTGCATGTTGGTGGTTTATGGGAAGACGAGGTCGATGTTGCGCCAATCCTTGGTGGCGCTGGCGCACTTAGACGTCCAGTCCGGGTAGTTGTTGTAATGGTCCGGCACTTGGGCGGGCCAGAAACAGGTAACGTAGCAGTCGTATAAGTCCCGTTCGGCCGGCTGGCAGAGGCCAGCAGTGCCGCCGGCGGAGTCCACTTCCCAACCGGGAGAGAAGACGATGGAGCAACCCACAGGGTAGTGTGGCTTGGCGGGGGAAGCGCCTTGTTGTTGCAGGGCGTAAATATCGCCATGCGCGGCGGCAACATGTTGCTCGATGCGCTGGGCTTTTTTATTGACGGCTTTCAGGTGCTTCATTGAAGAGGTTTCCTCTGGTCGAATTGTTCCAGAAACGACGGATTGCGGACGGCGATTTCACCATAGATATTAAGGCAAAGATCAGTCCAGCCGCGAATCCAATCGCAGAAGTGCAAATTGGGGTGACCGGTGTCACCGTAACGGACAAAAGCTTCGTGATGGCAACCGCCAGCACACAGCGGGCGGGCAAAACAGGAGTGGCAATCGAACTTGGCGCCGATATGACCCTTATCCAGAAAGACCTTCTGCTTCGCTTTGTCGAGACCGCCTTCGAGGACATTGCCCATCGCGTGTTCGTCGGAATCGACAAAGCGATGGCAAGGCGCCAGGTCGCCGGAAGGGCCCACGCCCAGCAGGCCCAACCCCGCGCCGCAGGGATGCGATTTATTGATGCCGGCGTGGATTTCCGCCAGTGTATCGGAGACGTTCGAGAAGCCGTGGGTGCGGCCGGCAATCGCCTGGTCGCGATATTCGGCGGCCAGTTCTTTGAACTGCTCGAAGATGCGGTCCATGTTGTTCGCGCCGATGGTATACAGGCGCTCTGGCGCGGCAGTCACCGGGGCAAAGCCTACTTCGGCAAAACCGAATTCATTCTTCAGGTGATGGAAGATCTCCTTGACGCTGGTGACTTGTTGGGTTAGTGTAACTCGCGCGGCAATCGGGCGCGTCGAGTGTTTCTGGATCAGCGACTTTACCTTGGGTGCCAAAACATCATAACTACCCTTACCGTTCGAATAGACACGCAAGGCGTCGTGCATTTCCTTCGGGCCGTCCATGGATACGGTGACGCCGATAGAATTCTCTACCAGGAAATCGATAATCTCCGGGCTCAGCAAAGTACCGTTCGTGGTCAGCGAAAAGTCAATATATTGGTTGGCTTCGGCCGCCTTCTTGGTTGCGTATCCTACTACCCACTTCAGTAGCGGAAAATTCATCAAAGTTTCGCCGCCGAAAAACGTAATGTGAATCGCGCGGCGTCCTTTGGAGGAGAGCAGTAGGTGGTCTACTGAGGCTTGGGCCACTTCTTCACTCATGAATTTAGGCTTGCCATCCGGCGTCGCTACCTTGTCCTCGCCAAACTCATAGCAGTATTGGCAGGAGAGATTGCATTGGTTCGTCAGGTTCATCACCAGCGATTGCAGTGGAAAATCGACGACCGGCTCCTGGGGAACTTCCTCATGGCCACGCGGATCACGAATAGCGCGCGCTTCAAAGAGATCGGTGATCGCTTCCTGCGCGTCCACTGCGGCATGGCCCTTGGCGGTTAACGCCGTCAGTAACTCGTCTGCCGCCAGAGGCTGCCCCCTGAGTAAGTCGATGACGTGGCGCGCGGCGGGGCTGATCGCAAACACGCCCCCGCTGGGAACCAGATAAACAAAATCCACTTCCCCCGTTTGAAACTGGTGAAACTCAGCCAATGAGAGCGGCGTCACAGCACTTGTCATTTATTGCGCCACCTCGGGCTGATCCCAGCGCATGTACGCCGGTACCGTCACAATGAAGTACGTTTTGGCGACTTGCGGCTTGTCGGAACCAGGGGCCGTGTAAGTCGCCACCACCCACACGTCGCCATAATTATTCGTGCCGAATTTCCGTTTTTCGTTGGGGCCCTCGATACTGGGCGTGAACAATCCCTGCGCTCCGAGTGAGCCGACATACTCCTTGTCGTCGTCGCCGTAGTGAGAGGCGAATTCTTCAATCGTCCACTTAGCGGCCACCGGGCCCAGCCACACGTCATCGCCGGTTTCCGGCTTGCCGTCCAAGCCGTTCGACCAGCCAATGGCCTCAAACTGATAGTAGCCCTTGGGATGCGTGGTGCCACCCAGGCGGGCAATCGCGCTGGCCGGCGTCTTAACGTAGTCGACCTTTTGATAGATCGCGAGCGCGCCCGGCAAAGTGATTCGGCGCAGCGAAATGTCGCGCCTGCCGATAACGGCCTTCGCGTCAACATCCACCCTCACCGAAAGCGCGGTGGGCGATTGGGCGGCGATGCCCGTCACCGTCACCCCATTGCCGAAATCGACGTCAGCCGGCGTGAGTGCGGCCGGCAGCGCGTCGCCAAACACCTTTACCGTCACGCCCGTGGCGCCCGTGGGCAAAGAGAAGATGTCGGTGGTCAGCACAACCGGGCCGTCGCCCAGGCGCCTGAGTGTCACGTCATAGCCGAACTCGTGGTAACCACCCCAAAACCAGCGGCCTTCCGCCGAAGATTGATCGCGGGAGAACGCCATCACTTCGCGCTCTTTCTGTGTGCCGGAAGTCGCGCTGCCGCGCCAGGCATAGCCGGTGTAAACGACGCTCTTGCTAGCGCGCGTCACCTTCTCCCCGGTTTGCAGGGAAGTGAGCGTCGTCTTAGCCGTGAAGTCATCGCCACCCACCGCTTCGATTACCATCTCGCCCACATATTTGCCTTTGCCTGGTAAGTAAGCAGAGACGGCCCAGCGTCCGGCGAGCTTCGGAGCCCGGCGACTGGCTTGCCACTGGGACCACTCCGCGGTGTGTAGGCCATTGGACTTGGTGAAATACTCAAGCGCCGTTTCAAACGGCTCTTTCTCAGGCGCGGCCGGCGCGGCTGCCGCACCTCCACCTCCACCACCAACGCCACCCGTGCCACCCCCAGCCATCCTCGGAGGACGGCGATAAGAGGTGAACTCCACCACCGGGAAGTAGCCGCGATGCATATTGCCCAGCAAATCCCACTCCCCCTTCGACCGTCGCCAGGAGTTGGGCTGCGCGATCGGATGGCAAGCGGCGCAAGCATCGCGCAGCGTGTCGTTGGGCAGCGTTTCTGATTCCAATTGCCGCTTCTCCCAATACCACGCAACGGGCTTGGCCTCTTCAGGAGCCAAGCCATGTGTTTCGCTCAAGGACTTGACGATGTCGCGCGCTTCCACCGGCGTCAGCGATAGACCGTTCAAGCGCACCATCCGCTTGATAATCTGCTGCCAACCCTCGGGTGTCGTGCGCTCCCAAGAGATGCGGGTCATCAGACCTTGGCCATCGTCCTTATGGCAGCCGCCGCATTTGGCTTTGACGAGGGCGCTCGTGACGGCAATGCCTGGCTCGGGAGCCTCTCTCTTGGCGTCTGGACTAGCAGGCGGCGCCTGGGCGGACAATGCGCGGCCGATCAGGATGGCAGCGGCAATCAGCGGACTTCGCATGGCACCTCTTCTGTTTCTTGTTATCGATTCTATGGCACCAGTATCCGCAAATCCAGACAGGGCTGCGACGGGCCGGCGGCGAGGACCGGGAAACCTGAGCTTAGCCGGATTTTGAAGTCCAGTCAAATAAATCTTGATTTTTTTGGTGACCTGAAAACAAATCGGGTTTATCCTCCTCTACATCCTGCTTAGTGGCCTTTAGGCTCTCTGAAATCGAGGCTCCCTTACCCCGTCTTGCGCCCCGAATCCAATCTGCTTCGAGGGGAAAATGCTCTTTCTAACCCGCCGCTTACGCGACGGGCTCGACATGAATTAAGACGGTCAAAGCACCAGTCTAACTCACTACGGGACGATGATCTTATCCAGCGCTTCCGTCGTCGACGGCAGTGGGAGATTGCCTGGCTTTGCCCCGTTCAATTCTAAAACGTAAGTAAGAATATTCGTGTAAGTCTCCACCGGCAGCGAGGCCCGATCGGCGGGCGGCATGGTCGTCCGCGCCCGGTCGAAAATGGCATGCATCTTCACATTTACTGGATTCGATCGCGTATGGCTCGTTGCGTTGTAAGTGAGCCGCACGGTCTTTCCGTAAAAGAAGCGCTATGGACTCTTGGGGTCGGTCACCGTGGGGCGGGCGCCCTGGCTTTTGTCGACGTAGGTAAGGCGACATAGACAAAGTCGGCGCCCTTACCAATTCCCGAGGTCTCAGCGCCCGGCGGCCAGGATGGGTTTGTTGGGGATGGCGCTCTCATCCCGACTTACTCAAAGGTTCCCCGAATCACGGTCTCGGGTCCGTTCTGCGCAACGACGAGGAACAACGTGGTTGTCAGCAGAATCATAAATCCGTCAGCCCACCGCGTGAAGCGGCGGGGCGCATGCGTTTATGGGTGCCATGCGGCTGAAGGGCCGTTTAGAACGGCACGTCGTCGTCGGAAATGCCCGGGTCAAAGGCCGGGGCGGCCGGGGGCTGGGTCCGCTGAGCACTGCGCGGCATAGATACCGGTGCGCCGCCCGCGGCCGGCCGCTCGTAACCACCGCCACCTTCTTCGCCACCCCGCCCGCCGGAACTCAGCAGCATCACTTCGTCGCAAACGATTTCCGTGATGTACTTCTTCTGCCCTTCCTTGTCTTCGTAGGAACGGGTTTGCAAGCGGCCTTCAATGTAGATTTGCTTGCCTTTGGTAAGGTACGGTGCCACATTCTCCTGTTTGAACAGGATCAGATTGTGCCAATCCGTCTCTTCCTTCCAGTCGCCAGTCGCCTGGTCCTTCCAACGACGCTGAGTGGCCAAAGTGAACTT